>JAFSSU010000066.1 GCA_017450845.1 Treponema sp. | reverse complement strand
CTCCGATACGGACGGGTGCGGCGTGTTCTTCTGCCCCGTCGGTGCGGATGACAATCCTGTCAGCGACAAGTCGCTGTGGGTCAAGGCATCCGTCATAACGGAGAACACGTCCGGCAGGCTGGGAGTCTATGTCCCGGAGGAGCTGGAGGAAGGCCGCCGCTACCGCGTGCACGTGCGCACGGACTTTTCACCCAAGAAGGGGAAAAGCCTGGGATTCGTCAGGGAGGCCTGGTCTCCCGTCGTGACGGCGCGTAAGTAGGCGGGCTGCAGGAATTCTTCAACCGAGCCGTTTCAGATCAGCGCGAACATATATCCTGCTCCGACCATCACGAAGTTGCTCACCCCGTGCATGACTGCCGGGTAGAGCACGCTCCGTGATTTCTGGAACGTGATCCCGTATGCGATGCCCGACATGAATGCGTATGCGAGCTGGAAGCAGGAGAATGACACGCTGATCGGGAACAGGCTCCAGCGTATGTGCGCGAGCGAAAAGAGGAAAATCCGCGCCCCGCAGCATGCCCGGTCCGCCGGGCATCTTCCCGGCAATCTCGATGGCCGCGCAGGCGATGGCCATCTGGGCGAGGTGGTGCACGGTTTGCGGGGGCCTTTCAAGCGTGAGCTGCATGTCGTGTGTGCCGGGCTTTCGCGCGTCATGCCTTTCGCCCTGTACAACTCTCGCCCCTCTGTGTTATACTAAAGGAATGAGTGCTTCCCGTTCACGCCCTGCCTTGCGGCAGGGCCCGCTTCTCCTTCCCCTGCTCGCCGTCCTCCTGCTGTCCTGCGAGACCGTCTCCCATTCGGGCGGGAAGGAGCGGGGCGCTGCCGCGGGCCGGCCTCCCCGGATGACGGAGGCCTCCGATGATTCCCGGAAGATTGGCAATGACTGGCCTGCGGCGGCGAGCCTGGACGATCTTGAGGGTGTCTGGGAAAGCCCGGGCGGGGCTTTGTACGAGTACCCCTTCCGGGCTGACGGCAAAAAGTACCTGCGCCTTGCATGGAAGGAGACGGACGACACGGACCTGTGGAAGGACTGGGCGGACAGGAACGGCATGGACATGGAGACCCTCTGGAAGCTGCGCTTCGCATACCTTTCCGAGATATACGGCCAGCCCCTGCCCGATTCCGACGCGGGCGGGAACCAGTACGGGATAAAGCTTTCCCGGCGGGACGGCAGGATTTATTCCCGCATGGAGATGCTTGTCACCGAGCGGCTCATCCCTGCCAACCTGGGGTTCTTCCGCATGTCCCCCGGCAAGGACAGCTTCACCGAGAAGGGCTTCCTCCGCCTTGCCTCCGACAAGTTCAGCGACCTGTCCAAGGGCGGCAGCATATATAATAGAAGAAAAGAGGGAGGAGAATGATGTCCCCCGCGCGATCATCCCGGGCCTGCGCCAGATCCGCCCGCCCCTTTGCCCGCCTCCTGGCCCTACTGCTCATGTCCGTTATCCCCCTGGCTGCCGCCGGGGCGGAGCCGCTGGGGCTTGTCCTCGCGGGCGGCGGCGGCAAGGGGGCCTATCAGGTCGGCGTGTGGAAGGCCCTGTCCGAATACGGCCTTGCCCAGCGGGTGACGGTCATCTCGGGTACGAGCGTCGGCGCGCTGAACGGGGCCCTCTTCTCCTGCGTCAGCCCCGCCGGTGCGGAGCTGATCTGGCTGGATGAGGTCCCGGGCCGCCTGAACAAGGATGCCCTCATCTCGCAGGAGGGGCTTCAGGAAGTGATAGGCATGGTCCCCCTGCGCCCCCTCCTGGGCGGCTGGCCCCGGGTCTGCGCCACCACGGTGCGCAAGAGGTGGATAGTCGGGACCATCATCAGCTACGTGCTGGCGGGCGTGGGCAGCGAGGCGACCCGCATCTGGCTCAACGACGAGCCGAACACCCACTGGGTTACGCAGGAGCTGCTCGCCTCCGCCGCGTTCCCCGGACTCTGCCCCGCGGTAAGGCTCAAGGACGGGGAGGAGTACGTGGACGGTGGCTGGGAGGCGGTCGGCGGGGACAACGTGCCCGTCGCGCCCGTCGTCGAGGGCTACCCGGACATAGGCAGCATCTTCATCGTATACTGCGACGAGCAGCCTTCCCGCCGGGTCAAGGTCAAGGACTATGACTGGCTCAGAATCACAGAGATGATTCCTTCCATAGACACGGCGGGTCTCTTTGACGGCACGACCAACTTCACCCGCAACCGCATCCGCCTCCTGATCGACACGGGCTACGAGGACACTGTCAGCCTGCTCAAGAACAGGGGCCTGTACCCCGTCTCTTCCTACTGGTTCGAGTAGGGGAGGGGCTGGGGGATTCCTCGGGACTTCCCAGAAAGACAGATTGACGGATAATGTCAAATTGCGATAAAATAAGGGCCTATCAAGGTCACAGAGGGATAACGATGATAATCAAACCGATGATTCGCAGCAACATCTGCATAAACGCGCACCCGGTCGGATGCGCCAAGGAAACCGAGCGCCAGATTGAGTACGTCCGCTCCAAGAAGGCGGAGCGCGGCATAAAGACTCCCGGCGAGGGCGGCAAGGGCCCCGGGACCGTGCTTGTCCTGGGATGCTCCACGGGCTACGGGCTGGGCAGCCGGATAGCGGCGGCCTTCGAGTACGGGGCGGCGACGATCGGGGTCTCGTTCGAGCATGAGCCGTCGGGCAAGAGGGGCGGCACGCCCGGCTGGTACAACAACAAGGCCTTCGACAAGGAGGCCGCCAAGGCCGGGCTCAGGTACGAGACGCTCAACGCGGACGCGTTCAGCGACGAGTGCCGGGCATCCGTCATCGCCAAGGTCAGGGAGTGGGGGGCCAAGTTCGACCTGGTGGTCTACAGCCTCGCGAGCCCCGTCCGCACCGACCCCGACAGCAAGGTCCTGTACAAGTCCGTCCTGAAGCCGGTCGGCCAGCCCTACTCGGGCGCGTCGCTCGACATGATGACGGGGAAGATTTCCTCGATGACCGCCGAGCCCGCGACGGGCGACGACATCCCCAACACCGTCAAGGTCATGGGCGGCGAGGACTGGGAGAGGTGGATCAAGCAGCTGTCCGAGGCCGGGGTGCTCGCGGAGGGCTGCCGCACGGTCGCCTACTCCTACATCGGCCCCAAGCTGTCCCACGCGATCTACCGCGACGGCACGATCGGGGCGGCCAAGAAGGACTTGGAGGCCCGCGCCCATAACATCGACGCCGCGCTCAAGAAAATCGGCGGGGCGGCTTACGTCAGCGAGAACAAGGGGCTCATCACCCGCTCGTCATCGGTCATTCCGATCATCACCCTCTACCTGTCCGTCCTGTTCAAGGTGATGAAGGCCAAGGGGACCCACGAGGGCTGCATCGAGCAGATGGAGCGGCTCTTCGCCGAGCGTCTCTTCACCGGCGAGGGGAACGGGGCCGGCAGCGTCCCGACCGACAGCGAGGGAAGGATCCGCATAGACGACTGGGAGCTTGACCCGGCGGTCCAGGCCGAGGTGGACAAGATCATGCCCGCCGTCACCGAGGAGAACGTGAAGGACATGGTGGACCTGGAAGGCGTGAGGCACGACTTCCTCGCGATAAACGGATTCGATGTCGCTGGCGTGGACTATGACAAGGACGTGGAGGACATGACCTCCATAGAGGCGTAGCCGGCCTTAGTGAACCTGATGCCGGCGGGACGGGCGCTGCGTCCTGCTGGCAAGCTCGGTGTAGGAGCCGTGGGCCCTCTCCCTGGCGGAGACCCGCCTGTTCGGCTTCGGCACCGAGTCCGGCATCCCTTCCTCCATGCGGCGGTGATGCCTCTCCTCTTTCCAGACAGGGCTTTCGGGGCGGGCATCGCCTTTCTCCACGTATTCCAGCCAGCTTTTGTCCTCAGGGACCTCAAAACTCATCTTTTCCCCGGTCATGGGGTGCAGGAACTCCAGCCTGCGGGCGTGGAGGGCGAGCCTGTGGAAGGGGTCGGTCCGTGCCCGGTAGTTCTCGTCCCCGGCGAGGGGGCGGCCCAGGAAGGAGAGGTGGGCGCGTATCTGGTTCTTCTTTCCCGTGTCCAGGCTGAGCTCGAAGAGCGTGTGCGTCGGCCCCCGGGCGACAATCCTGTAGCGGGTCACGGCGCGGACTGCCCTTGCCCGCCGCCCGTCCCCGTCATCCGGCACGTATGCGACATGGTAGGCGTTCTCGGCGAGGGGCTGGTCAATCGTGCCGCTTTCAGGAAGTTCCTGCCCGCCCCCCTGCCTGCCGGAAGGGTTCTCCGCGACCGCCCGGTAGACCTTGCGGGTGCTGCCGTCGTGCCAGTCCGCCATGAGCTTCCGCTGGGCGGCCTCGCTCAGGGCAAAGACCATCACCCCGCTCGTGTCACGGTCCAGGCGGTGGACTACGAAGGGCCGGTGGCTCTTGGTCCAGGCTCCCCGGCCCCGCAGGATTTTTTCGATTGTCTCCAGGGCGGTGCGGGCCTTGCTGCCGGGGTAGGGCACGGAGAGCATCCCCGAGGGCTTCTCTATGACGATGATGTCCCGGTCCTCGTACAGGATTCTTATCCTCTCCCGCCCGTAGTCGGCCTTGTGCTCCCGCTTGTAGGCGGTGCTCGCCTTGACCGGGTGGATTCCCCCTCCCTCAGTTCCCATCGGAGTCACCGTATATGACGCACTGGTCCTTGCCGGAGTTCTTGGCGACGTAGAGGGCGTGGTCGGCCTGGTCAAAGAGCCCCTGGTAGTCCGGCCTCGGCTCCCCCTGCTGGAAAATGGCGCAGCCGACGCTTATGCTGTAATGCTGGTACTTGGTGTTGTCCTGGAAGAATTCCTTCAGCTTCCCGGTCATCTGCCTGACTTTGTCGCCGATTATCTCCCGCGTCAGGTGCCCCTGCATCAGGATGACGAACTCGTCCCCGCCGAACCTGCCGACGAAGTCCGAGGAGCGGCAGCAGTCCAGGATGCATTTGCCCGTGTTGGCGATGAAGAAGTCCCCGATGGAGTGCCCGAAGCTGTCGTTTATGTTCTTGAAGTTGTCTATGTCTATGACGAGGAGGCAGCCCTCGCAGGCATCGCTCCTCAGGACGCGGATCGTGTTCATCTCGAACGCAGTCTTGGTCATCGCCCCCGTCAGGGCATCCGTGTCCCGCTGTATCTTGATTATGAGGCGGTTCGTGAAGTCCTCCATGCGGCTCATCTGCTGGTGCATGTGCATGAAGAAGGAGACCAGGGCGTAGGAGATAACGTTGCCGACGTCGTTGTTGAAGAAGGCCGGGGCCTTGACCTTGTGGCTCAGGAAGAGGAAGACGATTCCCATGGCCGTCAGGAGGAGGTTCCCCCTCCAGGGGCAGTCGCAGGGCATTGAGGGCAGGATGATCAGCATGACGATGAAGGTGACGGCGGGGAAGGGGCCGTGCGCGATCCCCGTGTAGAAGCCGTATGCGTAGCCGACCAGCTCCAGCAAGTAGAATGTTAGCAGGATGGCGTTGCCGGAGCTCTCCGGCCTGAACGCGAAGCGGGTCAGCAGGTGGATTCCGAGGCTCGTGACGGCCATCAGGATGTAGACGATGGGGAACTCGTAGACCTGGGACACCCCGATGAAGCTTATGCCGGTCAGGATGAGGAAGATGATGAAGAAGAGCATGGAAGAGAAAGAGAGCATCTTGTGGTTGTATTCCGCAATCATCGGCTTAATGTCCTGAAGAATCTTAGTGTCCTCCATCCCCAGGCAGAATTTCCGGAGCATGGACCCCAGTCTCTTGTGTTCCATTCCTCCATTATAACCCCATGCCCGGATTTTTTCAATGGGAGAAAAGGCTCCGCGGCATGTCCGCCCCCTAGCCACGGTTTGTTTTTTCCATTAGAATCAACGGCAGAGGTTTAGCAGAATATGATTTGGAATGAGCCGAAAGAGTGCATGGACAGGGAGCTTTTGAGGAAGCTCCAGGGCGAGAGGCTGGTCAAGGTGGTGAACCACGTATACCACAACGTCCCCTCCTACCGGAAGAAGATGCAGGAGGCCGGGCTGGAGCCGGGCGACATCCGGGGACTGGAGGACCTGCCCAAGCTGCCCTTCACGACATACGAGGACCTGAACCAGGCATATCCCTTCGGACTTTCCGCCGTCCCCCAGGAGCAGCTGGTCCGCGTGCATGCCTCCAGCGGTACGACCGGCAAGCCCAAGATTGCCGTCTACACCCGGCGGGACATAGACCTCTGGTCTGAGTGTGCCGCCCGCTGCCTTGCCATGGCGGGCATCACCCGGAACGACGTTATCCAGGTGGGCTACGGCTACGGGCTTTTCACGGGAGGCCTCGGCGCGCATTACGGGGCGGAGTACCTGGGCGCGCTCGTCATACCGATGTCCACCGGCAACACCAAGAAGCTTATCGACATGATGGTGGACTGCGGGGCGACGGCGATAGCCTGCACCCCCTCCTACCTGCTCCACGTCGCCGAGGACCTTGAGAAGTCCGGCATGATGGACAAGATAAAGCTCAGGGCCGCCATCTGCGGGGCGGAGCCCTGGACTAACGAGATGCGGAGCGCGATGGAGAACAAGCTCCACATAAAGGCATTCGACATCTACGGGCTTACCGAGGTGATGGGCCCCGGCGTCGCCGCGGACTGCGAGTACCACAAGGGGCTTCACATCTGGGAGGACCACTTCCTGCCCGAGATAATCGACCCAAAGACCCTCAGGCCCGTTGCGGACGGCGAGACCGGCGAGCTCGTCATTACGACGCTTACCAAGGAGGGCATGCCGATGATCCGCTACCGGACCAAGGACCTGACCAGCCTGGAAACCGGCCGCTGCGAGTGCGGCCGCACGATGGCGAGGATACAGAGGTTCAAGGGCCGCACGGACGACATGCTGATCATCCGCGGCGTGAACGTCTTCCCGTCGCAGGTGGAGGCCGCCCTGCTGACCGTGGACGGCACGACCCCGCACTACATGATAATCGTGGACCGGGTGGACAACACGGACACGCTCGAGGTGCAGGTGGAGGTGGACGAGTCCTTCTTCTCCGACGAGGTCGGCAAGCTGGAGAAGCTCTCGCGCACGATCCACGACCGCCTGCGCGAGGCCCTGGGCCTGAACGCCAAGATAAGCCTGGTGCAGCCCAACTCGCTCGTCCATTCCGACGGCAAGACCAAGCACGTCACCGACAAGCGCAAGCTCTATGTGTGAGAGGAGGTAGGATACATGTTCATCAAACAGCTTTCCGTTTTTCTGGAGAACAAGTCGGGCCAGCTTGAGGAGCTGCTGAAAATCCTCGCCGCGGAGAAAATCAACATCTTCTCCGCGAGCCTCGCGGACACCAACGACTTCGGCGTGCTCCGCATCCTGGTGAACGACACCGACAGGGCCTACAAGGTCCTCAAGGAGAAGGGCATCACGAGCAAGGCGAACGACGTCATCGGCGTGAGCGTCCCCAACCAGATAGGCGGCCTGCACAAGGTCGCGGCCCTGATCCTCGGCGCGGGGATAAACATCTCCTACATCTACGGGCTTTCCGTCGCCAACGGCGGCGCGAACATCGTCATGAAGACCGACGACCAGGAGAAGACCGTCAGGCTCCTCTCGGACAACGGGATAGTCCTGCTCAGGCAGGAGGACCTGTAGGCGGGCCACTGCCCCGGCAGCCTGTCCGGGGCAAATGCGGCCGCAAGCGGATGATGAAAGACAAGACTGCCCTGAGCACCAGGAAGACGGGCATTTCCTAACTGTGCATCGGCTACGCTATCTCGCTGCTTTTTTCTGGGCTCTCGGGCCTGCAATACTCCTTCTCCGGCATGAAGGATCTGGAGGCCGGGATATTCGCGGAATGGATAGAGTACGTCAAAGGATTCCGACTGAACGGCATCGCCTTTCCGGCCGTCCTGCTGGTTTTCCCCCTGTCAACGGTCATCACGGCCCTTCCGCCCATAACGCTCACCTACCTCGCGCTCGAGGTCTTCAACCGGGTGTCGGT
>JAFSSU010000008.1 GCA_017450845.1 Treponema sp. | reverse complement strand
TGTTCCTTAAATCACAGAGGCTCCCGAGCACCAAAATTATCACTGCATCTTTGACGCTGCAGAAATATCCGTCGTATTCCCGTTCTGTCTCAAGCCCATCAAGGCTATCTATTAATTCTCCCCACCCCATGCTTAAATGTTAACATAAATTCTGAAGCTTAAACACCCCCTTTTAGCAAAAATTGATTTCCGTGCTTCCCTGGAAACAAGCCTTGTGCCTGCCGGGCTTATGGAGTATAATGGAAAGAAATCACTGTGTAAGGAGTTTTTATGAGCAAATACGCGGGTACCAGGACCGAGAAGAACCTGCTGGCGGCATTCGCTGGCGAGTCCCAGGCCAGGAACAAGTACGTCTTCTTCTCCGCCGTCGCGAAGGGCGAGGGGAACGAGGACATCGCGAAGATTTTCGAGAAGACCGCCGGCAACGAGGAGCAGCACGCCAAGATGTGGCTCAAGGAGCTGGGCGGGATCGGTGACAGCATCGCCAACCTGACCGCCGCCGCCGAGGGCGAGAACCACGAGTGGACCGACATGTACGAGGGCTTCGCCAGGACCGCCGAGGAGGAGGGCTTCGCGGAGCTTGCGGCCAAGTTCCGCGCGGTCGCCAAGATCGAGAAGAGGCACGAGGAGCGTTACCGCTCGCTGCTCAAGAAGGAGGACGGGACTTCCGCCCAGCTCAAGAAAGGCAGCGTCAAGGTCTGGGAATGCCTCAAGTGCGGGCACATCGTCGTAGGCCCGTCGGCCCCCGACTACTGCCCGACCTGCGGCGAGTCCGGCCAGTACTTCGAGGTTCGCGAGGACAACTACGACCTCATCATGACCTGGGGCCGCTAGCCTCAGCCAGCGGTACCGCCCCAAGGAGGTACCGCCCGCGGGCCGCGAGGGGTCCGCTAATATCACGTTATAGCTAGCCCGTTCCCCAAGAAAATCATTGTGTTTCTGCCTGTATATGCTATAATTATGTTACTGTCCCGGATAACAAAAACACAGGAGGGATGGGGAGGGTTTTGCCTATGGAACAAGAGGTCGTTTCCACCCGGCAGGCATCTGTCGCGCAGGCCGTGCATGACTTGTGCTCCAAGCTCAAACGCGGCGCGGATTCCTATCAGGCGGTCATCTTCATGGCGGCAATCAGCTACGACTTCGGCGAGCTCTCCCGGGCCATAAAGGACCGATTCCCGAACAGCGAGGTGATCGGGACCAGCACCGCCGGGGAAATCTCTCCCGCAGGATTCGCTGAGGGCAGCATCGTCCTGACGACGATGTACTCGCCGGAAAGTCGCGTGGCGGGCGCGCTGGTTGAGAACGGAAGCACATACCCCGTATCCGGCGCGGCGAACCTGAGGGACGCATTGCAGCGCTGCGGCATCCGCTGCAAGGACCCGTCGTCCGGCAAGGACGCGTTCGCGATAACCTTCATCAACGGCGTGTTCAACGCGGAGGAGTCCATCCTCTCCACCTTCTATTCGATAATACAGAACGACGCTTTCCCACTCGCGGGAGGGACCGCGGGGTATACGGGAGACAGCCCCCGGACCTTTGTCAGCCATAACGGCAGGGTGACGCAGGACGGGGCGGCGTTCCTCTTCGTGCGCACGAGCTGCCCCTTCGACATCAGGCAGGAGGACATATTCCATCCCACCGGGAAGAGCTTCTTCGTGACGGAGGCGAACCCCGTGGAGCGGACCCTGTCCAGGCTGAACGGGCGGGCCGCCCAGACCGCATACGCGGAGATGCTGGGCGTGACGGAAAGCAAGGCCGCGCAGATGACCTTCGAGAATCCCTTCGGCCGGTACCTGGACGGGGAGCTCCGAATTGCCGCGCTCGCGGGCTTTACCCCCGACAAAAAAATCTCGCTCTTCGCCCGCGTGGTGCCCAACTCCACGCTGGAGCTCATGCACATCGGCGATCCGCTTGTGGAGGCGGACAAGACCTGCTCCGGCATACGGGCGGCCATAGCCCGCCCCAAGTTCACGCTGCTGATGACCTGCATCACGCGCACGCTCGCCTTCGCGCGGATGGGCATAAGCCGGAACGTCATCTCCAAGTACGCCGATAGCTTCCCCACGTTCTGCGGGTTCTCCTGCTACGGGGAGCAGATCGGGCGCATTCACTGCAACCAGACGCTGGTGACCGTCACGATAGGAGAGTGAGCATGGAAGCACAGGAACTGATAAGAAGCGGGCTTGAGCTGACGGATACGCTCATCGCCTATCTCGCGAAGGATGCCGTGGGCTCGGAATTCCTCGGCTCGTACATCGGGAACGGAGGGGCCGCGCAGGACTCCGCCGACAAGCAGAAGGCAAAGCTGAGCACGCTGACACAGACCTCCAGGGACATGGAGCAGGCCGCTGAGCAGATGTCCGGGCGGGCGGAAAAGAACAACGAGCGGCTGGGCAGCATCTTCACTGCCATCGAGACGCTGGGCGAGTCCGTGACCCGCATAGAGGAAGGGCAGCGGCACTACGCGGAGCAGTTCAAGTCCGTCATCGCGCAGACGATGGAGATAAAGAAGCAGATTGACGGGATCGTGAACATCTCCGAGCAGACCAACCTGCTTTCGTTCAACGCTTCCATAGAGGCGGCCCATGCCGGGGCGGCGGGGGCCGGGTTCCGCATCATCGCGAACGAGGTCAAGACCCTGTCCGAGAACACGAAGAAGGCGACGAGCAAAATCCTCTCCGACATGGACAGGCTGTCGGCGAGCATCACCGGGCTGGAGAAGGAGACGCTCAGCAACACGGATTCCCTCACCACGCTCTCGGCCGAGACCACGGGCACTCTGAAGGCATTCGAGAGCGTGCGCAACAGCAACGCGGCGAACAACCGGGACGTGGAGCAGATAAGCGGGGCAATCGCGTCGAACCTGCAGAACATACAGTCAATCATCAGCGACATACAGGACGGCGAGGATGCGGCAAAGAAACGCCTGGAGGACTTCGCGGACAGCGCGTCCAGGAACGCGATGCTGTTCAATGACCTGTATTCCTTCACCTACCAGCTGAAGGCAATCCTGCAGGAGCTGAGGAAGAAGAGCCTGGCCTAGCGGCCGGGCCCATCAGCCGAAGCTGATCACGGACTCCAGGGCGCGGACGAATTCCTCAAGCCCGGCCCTGTCCCCGTCAGCGAAGCGGGAAAGCGAGGGGCTGTCTATGTCCAATACCCCGGCAACCTTCCAGCCATGGTGGACAGGGACGACGATTTCCGAATTTGATGCCCCGTCGCAGGCGATGTGCCCGGGAAAGTCATGGACGTTCGCGACGACGATTGTCTCGTCCCTCAGGGCCGCCGTCCCGCACACGCCCTTCCCCAAAGGAATCCGTATGCAGGCGACCTTGCCCTGGAAGGGGCCGAGGAGGAGCGAGCCTTTGTCCATCAGGTAAAAGCCCGCCCAGTTCAGGTCGTCGAGCCCCTCGTACAGCAGCGCGGACGCGTTGGCCAGAAGCGGGATGAAGTTGCCCTCCTCCTCCGCGAGGGCGAGAAGCTGTTTTTTCAGCAGCGCGTAAGCGGTCATATATGTTCCTCCTGAGTCAATTTTTTGTCGGGCTTATTGGGCAGTGCAGATTCACCGCATTACCTCCGCTCCGTCCACGCTGCTGATGCTTCCGTCAAAGTATACGAAATCCTCCTCCGGGTATTTCCAGACCGCCCGGAAGATTGTCGGGCGCTTTATGCCGTCGGAATACAGCCCGTATGCCTCGCAGCGGGCTTCCCATGGGATTTGTACTGCGGTCCCGCCGGGGGCGGCCTGGCTCCGTTCGTCCCTCTTTTTCCTCATAGCTCATCTCCTGTTTCCGGCAGGGCCCCGGACGGCAATCAGCAGCCTCTGCCGGCTTCGATGAACCAGACGATTTTCTCCATGAAGAGTTTTTCCCGCCTGAAATAGTCTTCCTCTGACTCCGTGTCCTGGCTGCAGGCCTGAGAAATCAGTTCCGCATAATTGCCGGGCAGCTCCGGCAAACTGTGCGAGTAATACAGCGCCCGGTCCTCCGCCGGGGCATAGAAGCCGTTCAGATAAAACAGCGAGCGGATTCCGGCCCGTATCGCGGTGTTCAGGTTCTCGTGCAGCTGGATGAACGCATCCCGCCGGTACCAGCGGTCTTTCTTGTAATCGGAGATGAGGTAATGGATGTAGCCAAGCGAATCGTCCAGTTTGTCTTGAATCTCTTTTTGGGAAAACTGATGTATTCTGGCAAGCTCATTTTTGTAGGAACCATCCGGGTCATACAAAATCTGGGATTCCAGCACGGAAAACTTCCGTGGCTCCTCAAACTTGGAGAACATGTCCGTGTCGATAAAATCCGTGAACAGGATGGCAAACCATGTGCCGAAAGCTTTTACGCAATGATACGGAATCGGCGGGTCCTGGTCGGGGCCGAAGACATCCTCCGCCGTTATGCTGCTTCCCTTCTTTCGCATGACGATCAGATCGACCATACCGTCATATTCTCCGTCCTCCTTCCTGCGGGGAAAATAATCTGCGCGGGAAAGGCTCCCGGAAAGGAGGATGCTTTCTATTTCTGATTTGTCGGTTGAGCTTATGAAATCAGAAGTCCTGTCCCGCAGCCCCTGAACAAAATCTTTCTGCCGCGCAATTACCGCTTCTTTGCTTTTCATCCGTAATCCTTCCCAACGCCCGGGCTGCGGGCATCCACAGTATTATACGGCGGGGAAGGCCATACCCCCGCCCCGCCTTGCGACATCAGAAGCCGAGGCTGTCGTTCACCAGAATGACGTGAATCCTGTCCTTGTGGTGGGAGAACCTCGTTATGAGGAACTGGCAGCAGATCGTGTCGGGGGACTTGCAGTTCATGCATGCACCGGTCTTGCAGCAGGGCGTGGAAAGGCC
>JAFSSU010000065.1 GCA_017450845.1 Treponema sp. | reverse complement strand
TGCCTTGCTCTTGGAATCCTTTATGATACTGATGCAAGCACCTGCGGGCGAAGACGGAAACCCCGCGGGAATACGTTCCCTCTGCTGCCCGGTGGCAAGCACCCGCTCGCGAAGAGGGAAACCCTGCGGGAATACGTTCCCTCTGCTGCTCGGTGGCAAGCACCCGCCCGGTGGGCGCAGCCCGTGGAGACTCTGCGGGAAATGCCGGCGTAGCGTCAAGGCTATACGGTCCCGTGGATGAGGCATCCGGAGGCAGACGTTTGCCCGGACTTGTCAGTGCTTCTTCGCGAAAAGCCTTGCCGGGCGGAACAGGATTTTGTCGATTATCGTATCTTTTATCAGTATGCCGATCAGTAAGGAACCGAATATGCTTATCAGGAACATCAGCCAGGGACTGCCGGAGAAGAGCCCGGCCAGCGAGCAGAGGGGGAAGGGCAGCAGGTAAAGCTGCATGGTGTACTGCCCGAGGAAGCAGAGGGCTGGCGTGATGGGGATTTTTGCCAGGAGGCCGTAAAGGTTACGCATGCTGAAGAGCATGAGGCTTGCGCTCAGTATGATGGCCGCCATATTGACCAGAAGGCGGTAACCGCTTGTAATCCCGTCCGCCACCGTGAACTGCTGTTTTATGACGAGAAACGCGGCGGCTGCGAAGGCCGCCAGCAGGAGGAGGTTCACCGTTATGCACGTTTTCTGGGAAAGCCGGAGGCTTTCGATGTTATAGCCCAGGTAGACGATGCACGTGAACGTGAGCACCTTGGCGGCAAAAGATGCGATGAATGAGCTTGCCGCTATACCGGCAAGCAGGAGGGCGAACACCGCCAGGATTGCGGCCCTGCTCCTGACCTTCCGTATCGTTATGATGAAGCAGTGGGCGAAGAAAACGACGGCCAAAAACCATGCGGCGTTGCTTGCCAGGGAGAACAGCGGCTTGTTGAGGGCGAGGCATATCAGGCCATCGATGATGTTCCAGACGATGAAGGGGACGAGCAGCGAGAGAATCTGCCTGAGGCAGAGCCTGAGCGTGCCCGTCTCTTCCTGCCGCCCGAGCGAGCCGTAAAGGAGGATGCCGCTTGCGATGAAAAAGACGGGGTTGTGGAACCAGGAGACGAACACGCCCGCCATGCTGTCCGTGCCCGTGACGAGGGTGTGCTGTATGACGACCAGTATCGCCGCTATGCCCCTCATCAGGTCGATGTAGTGTTTCCTGCCGTTTTCCTTTCCTTCCATTTCCTTGTTTCCTCCGGGAACCGTACCCCATTCTATTCGTGTGCGCCATGTTGTTCAAGCCTCCGCATTCCCTGCCCGTTGCCCGGAATAACGCAATTTTAAATAACCTGCCCGCAACTACTGTTGTTTAGTATATAATATGGATCAGGAACTTGTATTGAGAAAGCTTGCCAGCGACAATCAGGACTTTCTGGTGGATCCGAGCGAAATCCTTCATACCGCCATGGAATTCCAGCAGCTGCTTATGTTCTATGAGAGCGGCATAAAGCAGATAAAGACAAAGTTTGAGATTATAGAGGACGAATTCGAGAGTGCTCATTCCCGCAACCCCATAAGCACGATCACGAGCCGGGTCAAGGACCCGATGAGCATAGCGGAGAAGCTCCAGCGCAAGGGACAGAGCGTGACGATGGACAATATGGTCAACAAGCTCTATGACATCGCGGGCATCCGGGTGACCTGCCCCTTCATCAGCGACGTGTACCGGGTCATGCAGATGCTGCTCCAGCAGGACGACATCACCCTGATCGAGCTGAAGGACTACATCCGTCACCCCAAGGAGAGCGGCTACCGGAGCCTGCACGTGATCGTCAAGGTGACCATCTATTTCAGCGACCAGAAGCGGGAGATCCCGGTGGAAATCCAGATCCGCACGATCGCGATGGACTTCTGGGCGAGCCTGGAGCACCAGCTGCACTACAAGAAGGACTTCGCCATGCAGCCGGGGATAGACGAGGAGCTCAAGTCCATCGCGGACGTGATTGCCTCCACCGACCAGAGGATGCAGAAGCTGGCCAGGAACATCCCGGGCTTCGTGGACTACAGCCAGGAGGGGCAGATCCAGCCCGGCTGCTACTGAGGCGTGCGGTGGCTGACGAGCGTTTTTCCCGCCTGGCCCTTCTGGCCGGCAATGATGCCCTGGACCGCCTCGCTTCTTCCCGTGTCGCCGTGTTCGGCGTCGGCGGGGTGGGGGGCTACGTGTGCGAGGCCCTGGCGAGGAGCGGGGTCGGGAGCTTCCTGATCGTCGATGACGACGTGGTTAGCATCTCCAACATCAACCGGCAGATCATCGCGACGGAGAGGACGCTCGGAATGTACAAGGTGGACGTGATGGCTGACCGCATGCGGGACATAAACCCTGCCGTGCGTGTGGATGCCCGAAGGCTATTCTTCTCCGAGGAGAACAAGGGGGAATTCGACCTCGCCTCATGCGATTACGTGGTGGACGCGATAGACAGCGTTCCTTCCAAGGTCGCCCTGATTCTGCATGCCCAGTCGTCGGGGACGCGGATAATCAGCTCGATGGGGGCGGGCAACAAGCTGGAGGCGAACCGCTTCAAGGTGGCCGACATCTACGAGACGGCCGTCTGCCCCCTTGCCCGCGTGATGCGGCAACGGCTCAAGAAGGCGGGCGTGGCCGCACTCAAGGTGGTCTATTCCGACGAGCCTCCCCTGCATGTCCCGGCCCCGGCCGACGGAAGCAGGGCCGTCCCGGGCAGTACCGCATTCGTTCCTCCCGCGGCGGGCCTCCTGATCGCGGGCGAGGTCGTCAGGGACCTGCTGGGCCTTCCTAGCGCAGGCAGTCGTTCACCCATGCGATGAAGTTTTCGCTGGAGCTGCCCGTCCGCTCCGCCTCGACGTGTCCCTGTCCCCAGACCGTCTCGAAGTCGACGGTCTTCACGGCCGGGCCGTAGGCCTTGAGGGCGAGGGCAAGGTCAAGCTCGGTGCTGATGGCGGTGTCCCCCTGGAAGATGCCGGAGCGGATCCGCCAGTATTTTGCCACCGTACTTTTCCGGTAGCCTGCATAGTATTTGCACAGGAAGTACATGGGGTTGTACATGTTCGCGCGGTAGCTGACGGGCTTGCCCAGGGCGTCGGTCTTCGCGAGGTCCTCGGTAAACGCGGCCTCGTAGTCCGTTCCCTGCAGGAGCCCGCCTTCGATGGGGTCGAAGTGCGCCCCCTTGCCGTCACCGTAGCCGAACAGGATGTTCTCGCCCTGCGTCCGGTTCAGGTCGTCAAAGGCGCCGACCGACTTGCTGGCATTCTTGACTGCCCGCGCAAAGGCCTCCACGCTGCTGATTTTCACCGTGTTCGTTGCCGCATCGTAGGCGACCCACTTGCCCTTCGCGTTGAGGGCTGCGATGTAGTCTTCCGCCGTCGCGTAGCTGCCGCTGAGCGTGACCTTGTAGGCGGAGCTGCTGCTGCTGCGCTTCACGTTGTCAATCTGGCTGTAGTCAGCGCCTTCGGGAATGCCAGCGGGACCGGGCCGTCCTTCGCCAAAGTCCGGGATCCCGCCCATGGGCATGCCGCCCCGGCTGCTTTTGGCATTCGGGTCGTAGGGGAAGCTCGTGTCTGCCAGGAACTTGTTGAGCGAGTCCTCGATGGTCGCCTTGAGGTAGTCGTAGTAGCTGCCCGCATGGTAGAGTCCGTCGGCCGACTGGGTGAGCGAGAGGACGCTGCCGTTTTCATCCGTCAGGCCGAGCTCGTTTATGTAGCTGGCGAATGCGGCCCCCAGGCCGTTGGAAAGGTTCTTCATGTCGGCAGAAAGGCCCGTGCGGGTCACGCCCATCTCCCACTCGTATGCCTCGTTCGCGACGTTGAGGTTCGTGACCGGGCACCAGTCCTGGCTTCCCAGTATGGCATCGCTTTCTCCCATCACCGCACCGATTGCCTCAAGGTAGGGGGTGTACAGGGCGCTGTTGCCCGTTGCCCCCAGGAGCGCGCTCTGGGCACCGCCGCCGGACATGCCGAAGCTGAAGAAGGAAGCCGTGTTTCCCGGCAGCCGGTCCTTGTTGTAGCGGACGAAGCGGATGGCGGCCTTGAAGTCCGTCACGCCGCAGGGCGCGCCGTGGTCGCGTCCCCGTGCGCCGCTCCAGACGTAGATGAAGCCGGCGTCGGTGTAAGCCTTGACAGCCGGGCTGTATGCGGATGGCGGGGTGGCGGCCGAGTAGCCGGGGGTATTGACGGGCATGACGAAGGGGGCGGTCGCCGCCGTGTAGCCTGCGACCGCGCCGGCCCTGTTGACTGTGAGCGCGTAGCTGCCGTCCTCGTTCTTTGTCCCGTTCATATATTTGCCGGGAATGAAGATGCCCAGCGTTTCATATTTCGTGTCGGCAGGGGCCGCCGCATAGCTGAGGCCGACCTGATAGTACACGTCGTCAGATTCGTTGTAGCTCCAGCCTGCCATGTCAATCTTGTTGGGGGTATTCGCTGCTGTCTTTCCAAATCCTGCGCTTGTGCAGGATGCAAGTCCGAATACTGCGGTAACGATGGCTACCATTGTTCTCCAAGATACAAAAGTTTCCATGGCAAAGAGTATATCACGAAATGAAACAGATGATAAGTATTATTCTGGATAAAAGCGTGCCCTGCTCGTGTCGGTCTCGAACACGTCGATGGCGTACAGGCGGGCATCTCCGCCGTCAGTCCCGTCCTTCCGCAGGGCGGGCAGCTGCCGGGTTATGCCGTCATATATGTACATCGCTATCCGCTCCGCGCTGGGGTTCTGCCTGAAGACGTCGAAGTCGTTCAGGTTGCGGTGGTCAAGCTCCCCGCAGACGGCGCGGAGGGCCTTCTTGAGCTCGGAGAAGTCCAAGAGCATTCCGCCCGCATCCAGCCTGCTGCCCCTGACGTGGGCATAGACCTTGTAGTTGTGGCCGTGAAGCCTCTCGCACTTGCCGTGGTAGTCCTTCAGAAAATGGGCCGCGCTGAAGTCGGCCTCCACCCTTACCTCAAACATGATTGCCAATCATAGCACTACGGGGGCTATTCGTCCAGCAGCCAGCCCTTGCGGACGGCCTCGTCCAGGTTCCTGACGACCCAGGGCCAGAGGGAGGGCATGTTGTCCCGGATTATGGCCTGCCGCGCTTCCACCTGGGACCGGCGTGTCCCGTGGTCCAGCCATGAGTGGCCCAGGGTCAGCGTGTTGTGGAAGAAAGGCTGGAGCGAGTCCAGGCATGCCGCGTAGCGCGCGTCCGCCGTCTCCCTCCTGTCGAACTCCTCCCAGAGGGCGCGGATTTCCGCTCCCTGGTCCGAGGGCAATATGCCGAACAGCCTGTCCGCGGCCTTGGACTCCCGCTCGGCCTTGCTCTTTGCCCCCTCCGCGTCGTAGGCGTATGTGTCGCCCGCATAAATCTCGATGAGGTCGTGCACGGTGACCATCCTGACCGCCCGGCTGACGTCCGGCGCGTCCTTGGCGTATTCGGCGAGGAGCTGGGCCATCACCGCGAGGTGCCAGGAGTGCTCCGCGTCGTTCTCCCGGCGGCTGCCGTCTATGAGCAG
>JAFSSU010000064.1 GCA_017450845.1 Treponema sp. | reverse complement strand
TCCTCCGCTATCTGCGAGAGCAGGTCCGCCACGGAAAACTGCTCGGACTTGGGCAGCTGGCGGCCGCTTTCCAGCCGGGACATCTGCAGGAGGTTCTCTATCGTGCTTTCCATGGAATGGGTCTCTTTGATTATCATGGAAAGTGACTTCTCGGTCTGGGCCCTGTCGTCCTTGCCCCAGCGCAAAAGGAGCTTTGCCTGCCCCAGTATGACGGCGACCGGCGTGCGGAGCTCGTGTGACACGTCGCTCGTAAAGGCCTTCTCGCGGTCAAAGTCCGCCTTGAGCCGGGCAAAGAGGTCGTTGAATGTCGCCGCGAGCGCATCGTTCTCGTCCATCGCCTGCGCCTTGTGCCTGACAGGCAGCGTTTCCCCCAGGTTCTCGCTGCCTATGCGCCGCGCCCGCTCGGTCATGCGCACGACAGGCCGCATCGTGTTCCGCGTGATGATGAGGGAAACGAGGAACGAAAGGATAAGGACCGGTATGACGATGCGGGCGAGCGTGGACGGAACGCCCTTAAGCAGGAGGGAGCTGGTGTCGCTGTCCATGTTCATCGCGGTCTCTATCTGGTAGCCCTTGCCGTCAGAAAGGATGCAGTCGCTGGCGTAATAGAGGATGTTCAGGTCACCGTCGATGAAGAAATCCTTCTGCAGGTAGAGCTTCGCACTGCCGTCTGTCAGCGGCAGGTGCGGCAGGAAGGGGTCGTTCGTGTGGACGGCATCCAGCGTCCCCCACTCCCAGACCGCGTAGGTGATGTAGTACGGCATGAAGAAGCCGTCCGAACCCTTCTCCATGTTGGCGCGGATTTCCTCGGCGGCCTTGATGAGGTCGGCGGACTGCTCCTGCCGGACGAAGCTGCGCAAAAGGCCCGTGAACACGAGCGACAGGGACAGGACTGCCGCAGAAAGCAGCAGCATGAAGCGCAAGGAGAGCTTTGTTGACGCGGAATGAAAGAAGGAGACTGACATACTGGGCCGTTTTGCCCCAAGCATATACCCGCGCCGGACTGCCGTCAAGGGGGCGGGGCGCAGAAACATGCCTGTCACTCCACGCCCGGATCAAACATCATGTCCAGCGTGATAAGTTCCGTCTCGGGACCGGCCATGGCTTCCAGCCCCTTCGTAAATCCGGCGAGCGAGAACAGAAGATACTTCTGTATCCGGTATCTGGAAGGAAGGAGGCTTGCCCGCCTGCGCAGGGTCTCGTAGATGCCGCAGTCTGTTTTCTCGTTCTTGAACTTGCATTCTCCTATGACCGCCGTCCTGTCACTGTCCGACAAACCGACAACATCGATGTCGGCAGACTGCTGGTATTTCCGTCCGTCCTTGTCCTCCAGCTGCTCCTGCCCCCAGTACATTCCGACTTCCGTCACGAAGTTTCCGAATTTCCCCTGTACCCCCTGTTCAAGCGTGTAATACCTGCACATTTCCTCGAAGACGCTCCCCATGAATGCATGGAGGGAGGGTTTCACCACAGTATCATAATACAGGCCTCCCCTCCCCATCTCTATGACGCTGTACGCCTTGGGAATAAAGGCGTACCAGAACTTGAACATGCTGTCCCGAAGCACGTACTGGCTTTTTTTCTTGTTCTTCTCATCGGTCATGCACCTGCGCCGTTCCACCAGCCCTGTCTCCATCAGCTTTTCCAGCGAATAGAGGACCGTCGGCTCTTTTTCCTTCACCTTGCCGGCAATGGTATTCAGGGTATTCTCCCCGGATGCTATCTGCTCTATGACGTTGTTTACGAGCGTTATATCGGAAAACTCCTGTGACAGCAGGTTACGGGGTTCATCAAACAGGTAGCCGCCGTTGCTGAAGAAGAGACGCTTTATATTGCTGTCAAGGTCCTGCTCCGGATTGAACAGGGCCAGGTATTTTGCAACTCCCCCCGTAACCCCGTAGCACAGGGCCTTGTCTTCTGCCGAATAGCCGGGGACAAACAGGGCCGAATCCCTGTAACTGAAAGCCTGAAGCTTTATTTGGGAGTCCCTCCGGCCAAAGAGGGGGCTTTTTTCACTCAGAATCTTGTTTTCCATGAAGCTGAGGGTAGAACCGCACAGAATAAGCATCAGTTTTTTATCAGCCCAGTCGGAATCGATGTATTTCTGGAGTACCGACAACAGGGCCTCGTCTTTTTCAGCCCAGTAGGGCAACTCGTCAATCACGAGGACAAGCTTTTCTTCCCCCAGCCTGCCCGTTATGATGTCAAGGATGTTTTCGATCGAAGGGAATACGGCATCGGCATACGCAGGATCCAAAACGGAAAGTACCTGCCGTGCAAACAGTTCCCTGTTCCGCACAGCACCAACTTTTGTCGCCGTGTAGAACACGGCCTTCTTATTCCTGATGAATTCACTGATCAGGGTGGATTTCCCGATCCTCCTCCTGCCGTATACTACGGTCATTCCGAACGTCTGCTTGCGGTACACCTCTTCCAGCAGCTGCAGTTCCCTTTCCCTTCCGAAGAACATAATCTTTCTCCCTCCTGTCCAAGGCGATTTTTATTCAAACAGATTTTATTCAAATTAATTTGAATAAAATCTGTTTGAATATACTATAACACTGAAGAAGCCCGTTTTACAAGGGGGAAAGGACTGCCGTCAAGGGGGCGGGACGAAGAAAGACAGAGCAAACATCTTGCATAAATATGAAAAAAGATGTACTGTATCTGCATAAACTTTCATTTTCAGAGGTACAACATGGCAAAGGATAAAGTCATTCTGGCATATTCCGGCGGGCTTGACACCACCGTTATCATCCCCTGGCTCAAGGAGAACTACGACTACGACGTCATCGCCGTCTGCATTGACCTGGGACAGGGCGACGACTGGCCCAAGATTAAGGAGCGCGCGCTGAAGACGGGGGCGACGGCGTGCTATGTCGTCGATGCCCGCGAGGAATACTGCAAGGAATACATCTGGCCGGCGGTCAAAGGCGGCTGCGTCTATGAGGACGAATACCTGCTGGGCACTTCCACGGCCCGCCCGCTGATCGGCAAGATTCTGGTCGAGTACGCGCGGCAGGAGAAGGCAGTCGCCATCTGCCACGGGGCGACCGGCAAGGGCAACGACCAGGTGCGCTTTGAGCTTGCGATAAAGGCCTTTGCGCCCGACCTCAAGGTCATCGCCGCATGGCGCGATCCCAAGTGGAACCTGGACAGCCGCGAGGCCGAGATGAAGTACCTGGAGGACAGGGGAATCGAGGCCCCGATGAAGAAGGCCAACTCCTACTCCTGCGACGAGAACATCTGGCACATCAGCCACGAGGGGCTTGAGCTTGAGGAGACCGAGAAAGAGGGGCTTTTCGCCAACATGCTCAAGGAGACCAAGCTGCCCGAGGAAGCCGGCGACGGCGAGTACGTCACGATTGAGTTCGAGAAGGGCGAGGCTGTCTCCGTCAACGGCAAGAAGATGTCCCCGCTCGCCATCATGGAGGAGCTGAACAAGATTGGCGGCCGCAACGGAATCGGCATCATCGATCTGGTGGAGAACCGCGTCGTCGGCATGAAGAGCCGCGGCATCTACGAGACTCCCGGCGGAACGATCCTGCTGTACGCCCACGAGCAGCTTGACCACCTGTGCCTGGACAGGGACACCTACCACTTCAAGCAGCACATCGCCCTGCGCGAGGCCGAGCTGATTTATGACGGCAAGTGGTTCACCGGGCTCATGGAGGGCATCATGGCCTTCATGGACAAGGTTGAGGAGAACGTGACCGGCTGGGTCAAGCTCAAGCTCTACAAGGGCACGATGCGCGGCGCGGGCAGCGGCTCGCCCTACAGCCTCTACAACGAGAGCATCGCAAGCTTCGCGACCGGCGACCTGTATGACCACAAGGACGCTGACGGCTTCATCACCCTCTTCGGCCTGCCCCTCAAGGTACGCGCCATGATGGAGCAGAAGGTCGGCAAGGGCCAGGCTGTCATAGACAGCGCCTCGCTCAAGAAGCGGCCGACGGAGTAAGAACTATACCGGCAGTGCAAGGGCCACGGACAGCACGATTCCCTGCCCTTGCACGAAAGGCTTCTTGTACGTATACTGAGCGGCATGAACCTGAACTACCGGATTCTGGACTGCGACATCTTCGAGTCCTACATGGCCCTGGAAGGCTGGGACAACTTTCCCCTGCTCAAGGCCTACACGCAGAAAGGAGAGTTCCCATTCCTGCTCAAGGACAGCTCCTACATGGTCTTTGACTACAAGCCGTCCAGCGACCTCCTCAAGGCCGTGTGCATCTACAAGCAGTTCGACGACATCCTCACGATAGACCTCTTCGAAGTCAACAAGAAGTACCGCCACGTCGGCATCGGCACCAGCGCGATAGAGCGGCTCATCCTCTCCACCGGCGCAAAGAAAATCTACCTGGACGCAAAGGACACAAACGCGGAAATCTTCTGGAAGAACCTCGGAATGGAGAAAATCGACGCGCAGACCTTCTGCCTGCTGCCGTAGGAGCAGAGTTTTGACGACGCAGAATCCAATCAAACCGAAGCCAGGCTCTTCAGCAAATCGACCCGCCCCCTGATGTTCGCCTCAAATTCCTCGTCGCTGAACTTCGGGTCGCGGGTCTTTTTCCAGATTCCGCACGGAATGTCCGCGCACTCAAGGCAGCTCGCATACCCGTGCTGAGTGACGCAGCAGCTGTAGATGGCGCACTCCTTCCCGCCCGTATGAAAGACGATTCCCCTGCAGGCATTGCAGCCCGCGTATTGTAAAAAGCCGACAAAGCGACGGTCCGACGCGCGGCGCCGAGGCTCATGCCGTGGAACTTTTTAAAATCGTTCAAAAGATGGGCCTGGTCAAAATAGCCGTAGGCAAATACCGCGTCCTGCACCGGGCGGGCAAGCAGGGAAAGCAGGATTTCCTCTGATGTATGCGCAAAGCCCGCAAGGTCCATCCGGGGCGAAAAGAGATTTCTCAGCATCTTCCCGAAAGCCGCAAAGTGTGCATGCAAATCAAAGAATCCGTTTGCCGTCCCCGAAAGCGGCTCGTCAGAAAAGCGCGAAGCCTGCCACGCATAGAAGCGGATTCCGAAAAGCCTTTTGCATGCGGCCACAGAATGCCCTGAGCGGAACATCCTGTCATTCACCCCGCAAAACCCCATGCCCGTGATTTCACGGTCACCAGAACAGTCCGCGATTCCGTCCGTCTCAATGATGATGTCCGCGCACAAATCCAGGATGATGACGGATGAGGCTTCAGCAAGCGCATCCCTGCCGGAGACAACCGCAAACTTTCCCTCACAGCCAGCGGATTCCGCTTCCCGCCCGGTCAGATTCCGCTCATCCCACGAGGTCCAGAAGCAGCGGACATACGGGGCAAGCTCACTGCAGGGAAGCATCTCGCGGTAACCAGGACGAGGAAAAGGTGTTGCGGTCAGAGGAAAAAACGGCATTGCTTTCAAAATCCAGTTCCCGTTTACGCATCACATGATACACTGTGCTTACGGCTTAATCAATATCAGAAGTCCCAAAATATGCATTTCCACCCCTTCCGATGGTCCCAAAATATGCAAAAGACCGAGATAGGATAGTCCAAAAATATGCATTCTTCAAGCTTTTGACCGTCCAAAAATATGCATTCCGCTTGAAAGCCAAAGGCAAATCATGCTATGATGGGCGTGAGGGTCAGGATATGGTACGGCGGAAGGCATACGACGAGCTTGTCAGCTGGAAGAACACAAAGACGAAGGAATGCCTTTTCATAAAAGAGATTTACAAGCTTATGTCAGCTACTATCCCCGACATCAGGTTCGTAAAGGACAAGAAAGTTTCCCTGCCGCATTTCATGGCGTTGTTTCTGTAGTCCCAAGGACACGCGACAAAAAACGAGGACAGGACAGCCCCTTGCCAACGGCTTTGCCACGTGCTACGATGCAATATATGATTGCAAAGAACGATTTTCCCATTCTGGAATTCGACACGGAAAAAGTCGCAAAGCTGAATCCGTCGGCGCTTGCCGGCAGGAAATTTGACGCTCACAGGATGATAATCACATTCTTCCCCGATGTCATGAACAAGCTGTGCGCAAGCGGGGAGATAGAGGCATACCACGAGATAGGCGGCGAGAACCCGTTCACGATTTACCGTTTCGTGAAGGACAGCGATGTCCTCATCGTCCAGGGGCAGGTGGGCTGCCCGGC
>JAFSSU010000063.1 GCA_017450845.1 Treponema sp. | reverse complement strand
TTTGGGGTCGGCGATGAAGTCTTCGCTCGTGTTCAGTGCGCCGACCGTGCAGATAAGCGCGCCCGGCTTGACCCATTCGCGCTCAATCCAAGGATAGGTCTCCGAGCCGCCCGTCGGGGTGCTTACCGCAAAGTTCATGATGTCGCTGTCCCGCGTGCACTCCTCGATGCTGTCGCAGACGATGAAGTTCTTGAACTGGGGGCAGTGCTCCTTGACGTACGCTATGCAGCGGTCAATCGCGGCCTTTCCCCTTCCCTTTATCTTGAGCGTGTCCAAGCTGGGACGCAGCGCGGCGAAGGTCTCGATCGTCACGTTGTTTATGAAGCCCGGGCCGACGATTCCCAGGACTTTCGCGTCCTTCTTGGCCATGAGCTTCACACCAACGCCGGGTATGGCGGCAGTCCGGTAGGCACTGACGAGGTTCGCGCTCATGTGGGCCACAGGGGTTCCTGTCTCCTTGTCGTTCAGCGTCAGCATGAGGCAGGACCGCGGCAGCTTCTTGTTGCGGTTGTCCACGTTGGATCCGTACCACTTGCAGCCCGCCATGTCGAACTTTCCGCCCAGGTATGCCGGCATCGCCATGAAGCGGCGGTCAGGCCCGTCCTTCGGCATGTTCGGGAAGTCCGGTTCCTTCGGGAACTGCACCATGCAGCCATGTGAGTTTCCGCTCTCGCCGCCCATCCGGTAGTCGCCCTTGTACAAAAGCTTCACGACCTCTTCCATGCAGTCGGTGCAGCCAATGACATCACGCACACCTGCCTTAATCATATCTGGCTCACTCAGATACAAAAAATCAACTCTCGGGTAACCCATAGAATACCTCCTGTACCCTGCGATTCCTGCGCTCTTGCAGGAAAGCATTTGTTTTGTTTTGTTGCCTGAAGTATGGCGAAACAAAATGAAAGTTTATTGAACAAAAAGGACAGGGGTATATTTTTAATCGTGAAAAAGAAAGCCCCGGCACCCATAGGGAGAAGAGCACCGGGGCAAGAAGAATGGCCTGTGTTTTTTAAGATTTGGTCTTGAACCTGTCGTACTTGAGTCCGCTTATATCGATAGTCTTGGACTCTCCTTCCGTCACAAGCTCCGTGATTGCGAGTGATACCGCCGGGGAGATTCCGAATCCGTGCCCGCTGAAACCGAACGCAACCGTAAGTCCTGGGACTTCCTTCACGTTGTCTATGACTGGCAGCACGTCAATGCACTGGTCGTACCAGCCGCTCCACGTGCGGACGACCTTGACGTTCTTGAGGCAGGGGAAGTAGCGCATTATCCCCCGCGAGATGCTCGGTGCGGTGAGGGAATTCGTGACGAAGTTCTCACCGGCATTGTTGGACGTGAAAGCCTGAAGGCCGCTGTTCCCCCCGAGGACGAAGCTCCCGTGCTCGCTCTGGTGCCCGTAGAACTCTCCGCCCGCAACACCGAGCATGATGTCGAACATCGGCGGCATTGCCTCCGTGACAAGCACCTCGTTAAACTGCCGTTCGACCGGGACATCGATGCCGACGGTGTTCGCGATGGCCCGTGACTCATATCCCGCACAGAGGAGTATCTGGGGTGCCTCATAAATCCCGTCACAGGTGACGACCCTCCGTGCGCGTCCCTTCACCTTCTGAATCTCCAGGACCCGCACGCCGGTCACGAATGTAACGCCCAGCCCGAGAGCCTTTTGGTAATAGCCGAGCGTCGCCTTGAGAGGGTTTGCATGCCCGTCCGTGGGGCACCAGCTCGCGGCGATGATTTCCTTGGACATATAGGGGCATATTTCCCTCGCCTCATCGCCAGAAATCATCTTCACGTCAAGTCCGACCTTCGTACTTTTGGCTGTGTGCGCCTCGAGAACCTTTATGTCCTTCTCGGTCAGGCCCAGGCGGATGTTCCCCTTCTGGACGTATTCCACGTTCACGCCAAGCTCGTCGCTCAGCCCCGGCCAGATATTTGCGACCGCATACATGGCGAGAGGAAGTTCCTTGGGATCACGCGCGGACTGGCGGACCCCGCCCGCATTGCGGCAGGAGCCGCCGTTACCTATCTCTTTCTTCTCAAGGACGAGGACATCCAGCCCCTTTTGTGCAAGGCGGTAGGCCGTGGAGCAGCCCATAATTCCGCCGCCGATGATGATTACGTCAGCTTGTCGTTTCTCTCCCATAATCATGACTCCTTAACGTCCGTGACGTTCTGCGCGAAGATGCCTATTTCCACGGGGCGCACGGGCGACCGTCCCTGTAT
>JAFSSU010000062.1 GCA_017450845.1 Treponema sp. | reverse complement strand
GAGGGCCTTGCGATTGAAGGACTGGAGAAAGAGTGGGCGGAATGGCCTGTGCTGAAGATAAGCTTCGGCTTGAACAGCTACGAGGACAACGCGAGGCTCAAGGCACGGCTCAACGCCATAGTGTCGGAATATGAGGAACTGTATGGAATCGATCGTCAGGGCGACGACCCTGCGGAACGCCTTGCAGATGTCATCCGGACGGCCTGTGAGAAGACCGGGAAGCAGGTAGTCATCCTGATCGACGAGTACGACAAGCCCATCCTGGATGCGCTCTACACGGAAGCAGAGGAGCAGAACCGGCAGGAGCTCAGGAGCTTCTACAGCCCGCTCAAGGACTGCGACAAGTACATCCGCTTTTTGTTCATCACGGGAATCACCAAGGTGAGCCACGTGAACATCTTCAGCGGCCTGAACCAGCTGAACGACATCAGCCTTGCAAAGGGCTACTCAGCCCTCTGCGGTATCTCCAAGGCAGAGCTCGAGCGCTATTTCACCCCGGAGATAGAGGCGCTGGCGGGCGAGCAGGAGATGAGCGTCAGCGAGGCGAAGGAAAAGCTCGCCCAGATGTACGACGGCTACCACTTCACGCACAACGTCGAGGGCGTGTACAACCCCTTCTGCCTCCTGAAGTGCCTTTATGAAAAGGATTTCGGCTCCTACTGGTTCGAGAGCGGCACCCCGTCATTCCTTGTCAAGTCCGTCCAGAAGCAGCCGCTTGAGCTGGAGAACCTGGTGAACGGCAGGATTGCGACGGAAAACCAGTTCAAGAACTACGACCCCGGCTCGGGGAACATGCTGCCCGTAATATACCAGTCTGGCTACCTGACCATAAAGGGATTTGAGAAGGAGGACCGCTTCTACACCCTTGACTTCCCGAACCGCGAGGTGGAGGAGGGCTTCCTGGACGTGCTGCTGGGAAAATTCGTCAGCGTTCCCTATGACGACATGGGGCTTGCGATAGACAACATGCGGATCGCGCTCAGGAACAAGGACGTGGACAAGGCCCTTGCCATCATACAGGCCGCCATAGCCGACCTGCCCACTGTCGTGAAGAAGGACATGTGCGAGAACTACTACGAGTCGGTGACGCACCTGATGTTCCGCATGACCGGCTGGCGGGTGGCATCCGAGCTTCAGTCGGTGGCAGGTCGGAGCGACGTGGTCGTGGCGACGAGGGATACGGTCTATATCTTTGAGCTCAAGATGGACAGGGGGCGGAGCTTTGACGATGTCGCCGCCGAGGCCCTGCAGCAGATAGACGCGAACGGCTACGCGGACCGCTTTGCCGTGGCGGGGAAGGCCCTGCGCAAGGTCGCCCTCGTGTTCTCCAGTGCGGGCAAGGGGCTTGTCGGCTGGAAGGCCGTCGGCGCGGGGTGAGGCGGGGGAGCAATCCGGAGATAAAGGCGTTACTTGCATTCGTGCGGACTGCGGACAGAAAACACCGCAACTGACTTGACAGCCTTACGCCTGCACCGACTCCGTCTCTGCGGCGGTCTGCCCACTACCCAAATTGACCAACCCATGCTATACTGTAGGTATGGACGATACAAGGACTTACGAATACAAGCCGATTGACCAGCTGGTGTTCTCGGACGACTTCATGTTCGGGGCCGTCATGAGCGACTCCAAGATTTGTAAGAGCGTGCTTGAGCTGCTCCTGCAGGTCAAGATCGACCATGTTGAGTATCCCGAGCTGCAGAAGTCGATGAATCCTTTCTACAGCCAGAAGGGCGTGAGGCTCGATGTGTACGTCGCCGACAGTGACCGGGTCTTTGACGTTGAGTGTCAGTCCTACAAGGCCGAGAGCATCGGGAAGCGGGCGCGCTACTACCAGTCCATGCTCGACATCGGAAGCCTTGCGAGGGGGGCGAGCTACTCCGAGCTTAAGGAGAGCTATGTCATCTTCATCTGCCTGAGCGACCCGTTCGAGAAAAATCTTCCAATCTATACCTTCGAGCGGAAGTGCAGGGAGTCGGCGGAGGTGGAGCTTGGTGATGCGACCCACCACGTCATGTTCAACGCGGCGGCCTACGAGAATGAGACCGACCCTGAGATAAAGGCGTTCCTTGCGTTCGTGAAGAACAACAAGGCTGAATCTGACTTGACAAGGGAGATAGCAACTATGGTGCAGACAAAGAAATTCGAGCAGTCATTCATCAACGAGTACCTCGCGTGGACCCTCCACGACCAGGACGTGGAAAGAAGGGGCCGCAAGGAGGGCCGGGAAAGCGGCCTTCGGGATGGCCGGAAGGAGGGCCGGAACGAAGGCAAAGTGGAAGCCGCACGAAATGCATTGGCTATGGGGCTTTCACAAGCACAGGTTTCCCAGATTACCGGCCTTTCCGTCGAGTATATAGCAAAGCTGTAGAAAAAATAGAACTAGCCCCCTTGCGTTCGTGAAGAACAACAAGGCTGAATCTGACTTGACAAGGGAGACGGGGCTTTCTGCAGAGATTGTGGAGACACTCTGACAGAAAACCCCTGTGCGCTGAACCCGGCCCTGCCCTGACTACTGGGGCAGAGGCGTGATGTCCGGCTGTAGCCCCTTAGCTAATAATGCCGCATTCGTGGGCAAAGTATTCCCAAATCAAAACCATCGCCATGGTGTCAAGCTCGCAATAACGGAGGAGAGCCTCGCGAATCGTCTCTACGCGCACACCGCCCGCAGTGGT
>JAFSSU010000061.1 GCA_017450845.1 Treponema sp. | reverse complement strand
CCTGCTCCTGCTCGCCCTCTCCTTCCTGCCGCCCGCAAAGGATGCGGTCCTCGCCGCCGGGCAGACGCTGAAAGGCTCCGCCCTGCGGCGGCCCGAGAAATGGTTCCTCCTCATACGCCGCGCCCTCATCGCCTGCGCCGCGTGCCTCGCAGCCCTCCAGCTGCTGGCCGCCCTGGTCAGGAGGGCCTGGTGCCCGCTGGAGACGGAGGGACAGACCCTCACGTCCCTGTTCCTGTCGGACGCGAACCTCCTGTCCGTCCTCTTGGCGGCGGCGCTGTCGGTGTGCCTGACCTTCGCGCTGAAGGGCAGGACCGAGAACATGCTCTTCCTGCTCGTCCAGGCATTCACGTTCGCCGCCTCCTATTTCGCGTCCTGCTTCTGCCTGATGCACAACAGGCACCTGAGGGGCAAGTGCAGGCCGGCGGTTCAGCTGGCGGTGCTGGGGGCCATTTTTCTATGGCTATTGCTGAACTTCATCCCGTCTAGCGCAGGTTCCCTCTGGCACTCCTCGGCACGAATGAGGTTCCGCTACCGCATGCCCTCCATCACTTACCTGCTCTTCCTGACGCTTACATCCATCGGCTTCTGGATATCAGTCTCCGCAGCAAAATCAGGACAAGCAAAACACCTCCGACTTGCGGCCTCTCTCGCGTACACGCTCCTCCTGTCATCCCTCTTCTATGTCCCCAACATCTTCGGCGATGACCCCTACCACATAAACGGCTGGGAAGGAAGCGTCTTTGAAGTCATACAGCTCATTCCTTACGACTCTGAGCATCTGACCGCGCTGTACGGGCATTACGGTATTTTCTACCTGCTCCCGATGCGGCTCCTACATCTTTTCGGGGTTCCCTATAACGTGGCAATTGCCGTCCTTCAGTTTCTTGTCGCGGCAATCATGCTGCTTTCCGCCATCTACGTCCTGCACCGATTCATACGGAACGATGCGGTCTTCTTCCTTTTCCTGCTTGCCACAGGCTCCTTCTTTCAGTTCGGGGGAAGAGCTTACTTCCAGCAGGAGCCTCACCGGATGGTCTTCGGGGCCATGGTCTCGGCATTTCTCCTCTGGGCGGACGGAAAAAATCCATTAGCTCGGGCCCGACTCGCAGGACTGGGGCTTCTGGGGGCGGCATCCATCATCTGGAATCCCGAGACCGGACTTGTCTGTATGCTCGCCATATCCGAATGGCTCTTCCTTTCCCTCTCGGATTTCTCCGAAGGCTGGCTGACAAAGAAAAACAGGAATGCCCTGCTGCTCGCAGCCCTGCTCTTCCTAGCTGAGCTAGCCGCCGCCATGACGGTGGCCAACGCGTACAACCTCCTATGCGGCGGAAGCCTCATCGGGTTTAGAGACTTCATGTTCCCTCTCCTGTCGGTCGAGGGCCTCATGTCACGGCTTGAATGGCCGATTATCGGAGTACATAGCACAGCTTTCGCTTACTTCATACTTTTTGTCACGGCCATCTGCTTCCCCCTCGTCATCAAGATTCTGCCCGCACCGGGCACGAGAGAGGAAGAGAGGGTCGGATTCTTCCCGACCCCGCAGCTCTACTCCGCTATAGCCCTGATTGGACTAGGCTTTATGGCCTACTACATTGCAAAATGTGGCCGGGGATTCTTGAACATCTGCTACCTCCAGTTCATCATGCTCATGGCGGGGCTGTGGAGGATGCTCGACGCAGGTGGGACAGAAAGGAAACAACTTCTCGTCAAGGCCGGACGGGTTATGGTCATCGTCATATTCTCATCCCTTGTCCTTGACAACATCACGCTCCCAGAACGGGTCAGCCTGAAAAGAATGGGCGGCTGGCGGACGGAGAAGCTCGAGAGCTTCGTGAAGCTGCTGGACGGGGTCCTGCCGGACGGGATTCCCGGGTTCGGTCAGGATGTCACCGAGCTGTACGCATACATGGACAGGGACGTGAAGATTCACACGACGGACTGGG
>JAFSSU010000060.1 GCA_017450845.1 Treponema sp. | reverse complement strand
CATAAAGCCGGGGAAAAGAAGAAGGCGCATTATCACGTGTTGGTCAAGTTCGATTCTCTCAAGAGCTGGGAGCAGGTCAAGGAATGGGCGGAAAAGCTGGGCTTCGCTACTATCCAGTCCGTTATGAGCTGGTCGGGTGCGTTGCGCTATCTTTGTCATCTTGACGGTGGCAAGGGCAAGGCTACGTACAACGTTAAGGATGTGGAATGTCTCAATGACGATTACCTCACGGCTATCAATAAAGCCAGCGACAAGGAAGTAATCACTAAAGACATTATCACTTTCATAAAATCTGAAAATATCGGTGAGTTTTCGGCGTTGATTTCTAAGGCTCTGGAAGTCGGCTCGGATTGGCTTTCCGAAATTAGGCATTACGCCTATTTTTACAAGTCTCTCTGCCAGTCCGTCCAGTTTCGCAGCCGAGGGGCTTCGGTTGATAAGATAGCTCGTGCCGTGGCTCTGGGCTGTGCCGTGGAGCGTTTGGGGAATCAGGATGTCTCCGTCCGTGATGAATACGATAATTTGCCATTTTAAGGGGTTTGATATGACTGCCAAAGAAACTTATATAAATGATTACCGGGCTTTTTCGTCCGTGCTCCGGCTGTTTGCTATTGCGAATAATCTTGACCCTGCCCTATACCTCGACCAGCTGGATAAGGTTTGTAGGTCGGCCATTGCTTTTGCAAAGTCTGGGGAAAAATAAAAGTGTGTTATTACTCATTATTGGCTAGACATTTTCCGTCAATAATAGTAATATAGTGTATCAAATTTATTGAAAGTTCCTTTCTTAATACCAATTATCCGCAGTACATTCCGAACCATGTTCAAGGTCCGGGATACGAACCTTTACAAAGTCGGAAGTTTCCGATAAACTCTTGAGCATGGTTTTCCACAAAAAAATACTTCAAATGCTACTCCTTCCAGTTATCTCCGTGGCGTCGGTTCTCCTGTTCCTATCATGCGATGACTCCGCATCCGGAGAGGAGGACATTGAGCAGATCGTGGCAAGCGAAAAAGGTGATTCGGATATAAAGAATTCTCTTTGGAACAAATGGGCGGAAAACCTGATCCTGCCAGAAACATGGGTCCGAAGCCCAAGACCATATTCTGAAGATAACGAAGACGGCTACACAGACACCGATGCCATTTTTATGACCTACCAGCAGAACTGGCAGGGAAAACCCATTTATCTGGCCCGCAACTTCAGGGACGAGGACGGCAAAATCCTTATCGAGGGGGACATAATCTTCTTCTTCGACAACAAGTACAGCAATGATGACGGTTATTACATCTATTATAATACGCTGCCCCTGAAGGACGAGCCGCCAGAAGAGGACGACGAATAGTCTCTCAGGCTGGCAGCACGACAAACAGCCAGTATCAGCTGACCAGCTGCTCCAGCTTGTCCCTGATGAACTCACTCTTGGTGTTCAGGTCGATTGAGTTCGTCTTGAGCAGAATCTGGTTGGGATGTTGCGAGTCCAGGCTGACGCTGCCAGGATTCCGCTTTATCAGGCTCAGGACCTTATCCACGCTGACCTTCGCGTCATTGCTGAATTCAACCCTCACGGTCTCCTTCCTTTCTATCAAAGACACGATGGTCAGTTTGTGGCAGAGAATCCGTATTTTGGCAAGGCTCAGCAGGCTTGAGACCTCATCCGGAATCGGCCCGAACCTGTCCTGAAGCTCCCCCTCTACTGCGTCCAGCTCTCCCTGCGTACCTATGGCGGCAATCTTCTTGTACAGCTCCATCTTGGTCTGGGCATCAGAGATGTAGCTGTCGGGGATGAATCCAGTATACTCCAGCTCCATCAGGGTCTCATCCGGAGCCTGCCAGCCGCTGCTGGTCAGCCGCTCTATCGCCGTGTTCAGCAGGTGCAGGTACATCTCGAAGCCGACCGCGCAGACCTCCCCGCTCTGGTCCCGGCCAAGCAGGTTGCCCGCACCCCGGATTTCCATGTCCTTCATCGCAATCTTGAAGCCTGATCCCAGCTCCGTAAAATCGCTGATGACCTGGAGCCGGCGCATGGCGACCTCGCTCAGGGACTTGTTTTCCGGATAGAAGAGATATGCGTAGGCCTTGCGGTCGCTCCGCCCTACCCGTCCGCGCAGCTGGTACAGCTGGCTCACGCCGTACATGTCCGCCCGGTCTATTATTATCGTATTGACGTTTGGGATGTCAATGCCGTTCTCGATTATCGTCGTCGCGACAAGGACATGGAAGCCTCCCATCTTGAACCTGCGGAAGATGTCGTCCAGCTCCTCGCTGGACATCTGCCCGTGCGCCACGTCTATCATCATCTCTGGGACAAGCTTCTCCAGCTGGATCCGTGTCTCCAAAAGGGTCTCCACCCGGTTGTGCAGGTAGAAGACCTGCCCCCCACGCTCCACCTCCCGCCGGATTGCCCTGGCAATCTTATCGCCGGAGTAAGACTCTATGGTGGTCTCAATCGGCTGCCTGTTCTGTGGCGGCGTGGTCAGAAGCGACATGTCGCGTATCTTCAGGAGGCTCATGTGCAGCGTGCGCGGAATCGGGGTCGCGCTCATCGCCAGGCTGTCTATGTTCGTCTTGAGGGTCTTGAGCTTCTCCTTGTCCTTTACCCCGAACCGCTGCTCCTCGTCGATTATCATCAGCCCCAAATCCTTATAGACTATATCTTTCTGTATGATCCTGTGGGTTCCGACAAGGATGTCAACCTTGCCCTTTGCCAGGGCGGCGATGACCTTCTTCTGCTCAGCCGATGCGACAAAGCGGGAAAGCATCGCTATCTGGACAGGAAAGTTCTTGAAGCGTTCCAGGCAGCTCTCATAGTGCTGCTCGGCAAGAATCGTCGTCGGAGCAAGAAAGGCGACCTGCTTTCCCCCCATGACGGCCTTGAACGCCGCCCGCATCGCAACCTCCGTCTTACCATAGCCGACATCACCGCAGAGCAGGCGGTCCATCGGGACGGGCTTCTCCATATCGGCTTTGATTTCCTGGGAGGCCTCCATCTGATCGGGCGTATCCTCATATGGAAATGCAGCCTCAAAAGCCGTCTGCCACTCACCGTCCTTGGGGAACGGGAAGCCACGCGAAGCCTGCCGCTTGGAATAAAGGTCTATCAGCTTCTCCGCCATCTCCTCGACTTTCTGCTGGACCTTAGCCTTACGTGTCTTCCAGCTCTTACTGCCGATGCGGTCCAGCTGGGGATGCCCCCCCTCATTGCCGATATAGCGCTGGACCATGTTCACCTGCTCTATGGGAACAAAGACAAAATCCTGGTCGGCATACTCAAGCTTGATGTAGTCCCGCTCCATTCCCTGCGTCTTCACGCGCTCTATCCCTTTGAACAGCCCTATCCCGTAGTTGGCATGGACTATGTAGTCGCCAGGATTAAGCTCCACGAAGTTGTCTATGACGCGGGACTTTGCCCGCCTGATGGAAGCAGGAGCCGCCTTCCTGCGGCCAAAAATCTCGTTCTCCTGAATGACGAGGACTTTCTCGTCCTCAACGGAGAAGCCTGCCGTCAGGGACAGGGGCTCAATCCGGACGGGGAAGCCTCCTTCCTCCGTCGTGAAATCTTTCAGAAGCTCGCCCACCCGCAGGGCCTGGTTGGGATTGTCCGCAAAGACGAAGACCCGGTAGCCCTCCTTTCTGAGCGAAGTCAGGCTCTCCTTCAGGTAATTTATGTTGCCGAAGAAACTCTGCGAGCTCTGGCTCGGTATGACAATCTCGCTTCGTCCTGAGTCATCGTCCTCCGCCAGTGACGGATCGTCTTCGATAGTACGAAAAAACATACTCCGCGATACATAACGGACGGTAGTTTCAAATCCGAGCAGCATTGCTTTGGGCTGCAGGACAGGCATTCTCTGCCGGGCAAGCCGATATGCCGACGCATATTCATTGGAAAGCATCTTGACGGCGTTTATGATGCGGTCGTAATCCAGGAAAAAAACAGTTGTTTCTTCCATTATATAGTCAGAAATGCCGTATTGCCTGTCCCAGAGGCTCCCGTAAAAAAGCTCCTCCCCCTCGCTGAAGCGGTTGACGGAAAGCTCCGCAATGAGCCGCTCCATCTCCTTCCGCCCCTCCTCGGTCAGAGGCAGATGAACATCCGGTCCGCGATCCGATGCCATCCCAGAATCCGAGGAGACAGCTTCCCGGTCCTCTTTCTTCAGCAGAGCCTCCAGCCTTCCGCACAACTCATCGTTCCAGACGACTTCCTTCATCGGGTAGATGACAAGGCTGTCGGGACAGGTCTCCTTGGAACTTGTTCCCTGCGTCTCCGGGTCGAATGCCTTGATTTGTTCTATTATATCGAAGTCAAAGAGAACACGGTACGCGCACTTGTCCCCGGGCATGAAGATGTCAAGCACCTCGCCGCGCAGGGCGAATTCACCCTTTACGGTGACGCGGGGAACACGGACATAGCCCAAGGCAACCAGACTCTCCGCAAGAGCCACCGTGTCTATGCTCTGCCCCTTGGAAAGCTTTTTCAGGAGTCCGCGCTCATAGTCCGGGGGCGGCAATGGAGTCAGAAAAGCCCTGAGCGGGACGATAAACACCCTGGGCTTTGCGCCCTCAGGATTTCTGACGGACAAACGGGAAAGGAATGCCGCACGCTCCCCGAAGACCGAGGAACCGGGAGACGCGCTCCTGTAGGGCATGCTGCCCCACCAGGGGAGCTTGTATATAGAAACATCCTGCCCCATGATGGTCTCAAGGTCACTCTCGCACTCGTCACCCTCCTTCTGGCCGGTGGTGACTATCACGTAATCCCCGGAACGTTTCAGGCATTCGGAGACAAAGAAGAGAGGAAGACTGCCTTTGAGCCCCCTCACATCGACAGGAAAAGAAATCGTCCCGTCTGATACGGATGCGACCGCCCCGGCAAGAGGGGAATAGGCCCGGAGAAGGCTTGACAAGGCAAGCCTATTTATTGATAAATTATTTTTCATAGGATACCGATAAAGAGACTATAGAAGAATTTAACTGTGCCTGAAAAACAGGCGGGAGTTAGCCGTGAAAAAGACATTTATAGGCATTATAACATCTTTAGCTGTCCTTGCCCAGATATGCGCCGTAGAAAGTACCCAGAAAGCGGAGGAAAAAGCCGCCGAGAACGCGAAGGTTTCCATTAAATTCTATGACAAGAGTATGTACTACCCGGGGAATGCCGGCGACAACCCCGTCAACATCCACATAACGATAAAAAACACCGGATCGGACACACTCCGCTTCAAGCTGGCCGACGACAGAAGGTTCAGCATAGACTTCGATGCGGTGGACGTAAAGAACACCCGGCTCGAGGAGACATCCAGCCTGCTCAAGAAGAGGACGACCAACCAGACCGTCTACTTCCGCGAGATTGCGCTTGAGGCCGGCGAGGAGTACTCCTTCGTGGAGAACCTCAAGGACTTCATCAACATCAACAACGCCTCCATATATTACATCAACATGAAGTTCTACCCGGAGCTCTATTCCAACCGCTATGAGTACATCACCTCCAACCGCCTGAGCCTCGAGATCCGCCCCTCTTCCACCGCGGCCTCGTCCACGGAGATTCCGGTTGCCGTTACCACCGCCGCCATCCTGCAGCCCGAGGCCATAAGCCCGGACAAGGTCGTTGAGCAGACGATCATAGCCCGCCAGAGGAGCCTCTGGGACCAGTACTTCCTGTACATGGACGTGGAGGAGATGCTCAAGCGCGACCCCTCCCGCAGCCGCCGTTACAATGCCGAGAGCGCGGACGGACGCAACAAGCAGATTCTGGCCTTCAAGTCCAGCCTCAAGCAGACGAGGATTGAGAGCGACATAGTCGCCATACCCGACAGATTCGAGATTGAGAACACCACCTATTCCCAGACGGACGGAAGCGTAAAGGTGCTGGAATACTTCAGGAACGGGACGTTCACCGAGAAGAAGCGGTACACCTACTATGTGCGCCAAAGGGACGGCATCTGGTACATCTACAATTACATCGTCGATAACCTCGGCACAGAGTAATGTCAAGCACACAACCCAAATACTTTTGTGAGAACTGCGGTGAGGAAGTAGCGGCCAACGCCCGCTTCTGCCCCCACTGCGGCAAGTTCTTCGCCGCTGTCCGCTGCCCAAGCTGCGGCTACATGGGCAGCGCGAACGACTTCAAGAGCGGATGCCCCCGCTGCCACTATGCGATGAGCCAGGAGGACATCTACGGGCCGGGACAGGTCCCTAACTTCCTCCAGGACAAAAAACAGAAAGGCAAGAAATCCAAGAAAGAGAAAAAAAACAGGGCTACCCGCCGTCCTCAGGGAACGGGGAGCGATGTGCCTACCTGGCTGATGATTGTCAGCATCATCGTCCTGATAGGACTGATTGTCGCACTTCTTAACATAAAATCATAAAAAACGCTGCAAAGGGCTTGACCAAAACGATTGTTTTCTATATACTGTTTTCACTTGCCCGGATGGTGGAATTGGTAGACACGCTAGGTTCAGGTCCTAGTGCCGTAAAAAGCGTGTGAGTTCGAGTCTCATCCCGGGCACTTTTTTTTGCACCCCGCCTTGTGCGGGGTGTTTTGTTTTCCGGTCGGTATTCATTTGTGTACCGGTCGGAATTCATTTGTGCACCGACCGGAATTCATTTGTGTACCGGCCGGAATTCATTTGTGTACCGGCCGGAATTCATTTGTGTACCGGCCGGAATTCAGTTGTGCACCGGTCGGAATTCATTTGTGCACCGGTCGGTACTCTTTTGTGCACCGGTCGGAATTCATCAGTGTACCGACCGGAATTCATTTGTGTACCGGTCGGAATTCATCTGTGTACCGGTCGGAATTCATCTGTGTACCGGTCGGAATTCATTTGTGTACCGGTCGGAATTCATTTGTGTACCGGTCGGTATTCATCTGTGTACCGGTCGGAATTCATCTGTGCACCGACCGGAATTCATCTGTGTACCGACCGATATTCTGATGTAACTTCGTAACAAAAAAGGGCCTCCTGCAAAAACAATTTGACAATGCGCATAATGCGTATTATCATATAAGAGTGAAGGATATGGAGCTTTTAAGCCTTTTACAGAGGAATGGATGGGTATTGGAAAGAATAATCGGAAGCCACCATATTCTTGTGAAAGACAAACAGACAATATCACTACCGATACACAGGAAGGATATGAAAAAAGGCTTGGAAACAGCTATTCTGAAGAAAGCGGGACTAAAATAGACAATGCGAACGCATGTCCGCAAGGAGCAAACTTATGAACATCGTTTATCCGGCAGTCTGTCATTTTGAAGACAATGGTTATTGGTGCGATTTTCCCGATCTTGACGGTTGCTTTTCGCAGGGCGACAGTGAGAAGGAGATTGTGGAGAATGCTAAGGAAGCACTTGAAGGCTATGCTTTCTCAATCCTTGAGCGGGGCGAGAGGCTTCCCAAGGCAAGTGCAATTACAAGCCTTCATGCCGAGGGGAAAGACTTTCTTACCTATATTTCCTGTGACATATCAAACAGAGGGAAATTCGTGCGGAAGAATGTCACAATTCCCGAATGGCTGTCTGTTCAGGCAGAAAAAGCCTCCATCAATTTCAGCCAGACCCTACAGGAATCTTTGATTCAGAAACTCGGAATAACGGCCTAGAGCGAAGCAGTAATCTTCGTCACGTTATGCATTACGCTAATTGCTTGGCAATCCCCGTTATCAAACCGAAGTCTATTCGATGATGCCAGGAAGATAGCGTTCTACGCTCTCAAAGATGATGAAGCGACTTCCTGCCAGCAGGCGGGGCGGTAACAGCCCGCCCCTGCCCGCCTATATCTCCATGTTCATCGCATGGCGCACTTCATCGAGGGTCCTGACGGCGATCTCACGCGCACCGCGGCTCCCGTCAAGGAGCACCTGCCGGATGTAGTCGGGGTTCTTCTCAAGCTCAGCCCGCCTGGCGCGGATAGGCCGGAGCTCCTCGTTCAGGGCCTCGGTCAGCATCTTCTTGAGCATGCCGCCGCCGCCGTCACCTATCCGCTCGGCTATCGCGGAAGGCTCCTCCCCCGTGCAGAGGGAAATCAGCATGAGAAGGTTCGCCACTTCGGGACGTTTTTCAGGGTCATACGTTATGTGCCGGTCGGAGTCGGTCGTCGCCTTCTTGATGGCGGCGGCGGTCTCGTCCTCGCTCGCGGACAGCATGACCGCGTTCCCGCGCGACTTGCTCATCTTCTGCGTCCCGTCCAGGCCCATGATCGCCGGGGTCTTGGAAAGCAGGGCCTCAGGCAGGGGGAACACGCCCTCCTTTCCCTTGCAGAACTTCTCGTTGAAGCGGCGGGCGATCAGCCTTGTCATCTCTATGTGGGGCAGCTGGTCCTTGCCGACGGGAACGACGTTCCCCTTGCAGAAGAGGATGTCGCACGCCTGGTGGACGGGATAGGTCAGCATCCCGGCGTTTACGGTCTTCATGTTGCCCCGCTCCAGCCCGCTCGCAATCTCCTCCTTCACCGTCGGGTTCCGCTCCAGGTCCGCGCTTGAGACGAGGGTCAGGAAGGGTAGCATCAGCTGGTTCGCCTCGGGGATATAGGAATGGGGGTAAATCAGCACGTCCGGCCCCGGCTCTATGCCGCAGGCCAGGTAGTCTATGACCAGCTGCTTGGTGTTCTGGCTTATCTCGCTGAAGGCGTCGTGGTCGGTCAGCACCTGGTAGTCCGCAATGAGGATCATAGTCGGCACGCCGAGCTTGGAAAGGCGGACCCGGTTCTTGAGGGAGCCGAAGTAGTGGCCAATGTGCAGGCGGCCCGTGGGCCTGTCCCCGGTAAGCACGCGGAATTTCTTGGGATTCTCCTGAATCTCCTGCTCCAGCTTCTGGCTGCGCTCCAATGCGGCCCGGAAGGTCTTGTTTATGTCTGTGTTCAGTTCTACTGCCATGCCCTTAGTATAGCGAGTTGTGCCCTCCCCTTCAACCATGCGGGTCCGTCCTGGAATTCCGTATCCTAACAGCTTTTTCTGTTGACTCCATGATAAAAACATGTTATTTTCTGTTGACTCCATGATAAAAACATGTTTTAATATCGGGCAATACTCTGATAATCAATTTCATTAAACAAGGATAGAATTCTTATGGACAACAACATAAGCGCGAACGACTTGGACAATGTTCTCAACAACATACTGAAGAAAAAGGTCATCATAATCGATGACGATCCCCTTGTGCTCAAGACAATCCGTGAATACCTGAAGGACGATTTCGATGTCGCCATAGCAAAGGGGGGGGGGACCGCCTACCGCTACCTGGAGCAGCACCACGTGGACCTGATTATCATAGACTTCGAGATGCCCGGCGAGAAGGGGGATTCCGTCCTGCTGAACATCCGCAAGCTGCCATACGCTGCCAAAGCGTCTGCGATATTCCTGACGGGGGCGGCGGACACCAAGACCGTCATGGAAATCCTCAGGACCAAACCCCAGGGCTATCTGGTCAAGCCCGTCTCCAAGGAGAAGCTCCTGGAAAAGGTTCATGAAGTCCTGCACAAAAGCATAGTGTAAAAAAATTCCTTGAGGACTGGTAAAAACGTGATATAATGGTCATATGGAAGAAATGCCCTATATCACGGATTTGATAAGCGTCGAGGTTCTTCAGAAAATACAGGATGCCTTTTCCAACATGGTCGGCATGGCGGCAGTCATTACCGATTCGGACGGGCATCCGGTCACCAAGCCGACAAACTACAGCGACTACTGCTGGAAGTACACGCGCAAGACCAAGCGGGGCCAGGCGCGCTGCGAGCAGTGCGACAAGTACGGAGCCCTGATGACCCACGACACGGGCAAACCTACCTTCTACACCTGCCATTCCGGGCTCATTGACTTCACCGCCCCCATCGTCGCGAACGGAAGGATTATAGGCTCCTTCACCGGAGGGCAGGTGCTTACCCTTCCGCCGAACAAGGAGACCGTCAAGAAGGTCGCGGACGCGATTCACGTGGACTTCGACGAGTACTGGGAGGCCGCACAGAAAATCAAGATCGTCTCGCAGAAAAGGATAAACAACGCGACCCAGTTCCTCTACACGATTTCATCGGTAATCTCCGACATGGCGCTCGGCAAATACAACGCGATAAAATCCGCCGCAGACATAGAGAAGGCCTCCAAGGAGATAGAGAAAGCCGCGCAGATGAAGACGGACTTCCTCGCCAACATGAGCCACGAGATCCGCACCCCGATGAACGCCGTCATCGGCATGGCCGAGATGGCCCTGAGGGAGGATATCCCCGACGCGGCCCGCTCCTACATCAAGCAGATCAAGTCCAGCGGGCGCGCCCTGCTTTCGATCATCAACGACATCCTGGACTTCTCCAAGATAGAATCCGGAAAGATGGACGTCATCCCCGCGGAATACGACTCCATGTCCCTGTTCAACGACGTGGCCAACATCATCATGACCCGGCTCGTGGACAAGGAGGTGTCGTTCGACCTGGACATTGCACCTGGGCTGCCCGTCCTGCTCTACGGAGACAACATCCGCATCCGGCAGATACTGATAAACCTCGCGAACAACGCGGTCAAATTCACCAATCAGGGCTATGTCCGCATCAGCGTGGACTTCGAGAAGACGGGCGAGGCCCAGATAACGCTCAAAATCTCCGTCACCGACACCGGCATAGGCATAAAGGAGGAGGACCTCTCCAAAATCTTCGAGTCCTTCCAGCAGGTGGACAGCAAGCGCAACCGCAACGTGGAGGGAACGGGCCTGGGACTCACGATATCCCAGCGCCTTGTCTACCTGATGAACGGCAGCATCAGCGTCCAGAGCGAGTACGGCAAGGGAAGCACCTTCTCCTTCTCCCTCCCCCAGACCGTCGCCGACTGGGAGCCTGCCATGAGGGTAAAGAAGACAGAAGGCAAGGTCGCCCTGGGATTGTTCACCAACAAGAACCACAGCGGGCCCTTCCTGCGCGACTGCAAGCGGCTCGGCATACCGGCGATGAACTCGCCCAAGCAGCTGAACCTGGAGAACTACCTGGACGCAGTAAAAATCAAGTACGGCGAGAACGCGGACTTCTTTGTCTTCTTCGGCGAGAAACTCATACAGGACGACAAGGCCAAGGCCTTCATAGCCTCCCACCCGGAGGTCACGTCGGTGTTCATCGCGGACTTCGTGTCCGAGACCCGGCTGGACATCCCGAACCTCCGCATCGTCAAGAAGCCCCTGTCCTGCATGAACCTCTCGATGATCTTCAACAAGGAGAAAATCTCCTTCGCGGGTACGATAGACCACGACGGGGACGCTGACTTCACCGCGCCGGACGCCCGGATTCTCATCGTGGACGACAACACCGTCAACCTGACCGTGGCGGAGGGCCTGCTTGAGCCCCTCAAGGTCAAGACCGACACCGCCGCAAGCGGAAGGGAGGCCCTGCAGAAGGCCAGGGAGATCCGCTACGACATCGTGCTGATGGACCACATGATGCCGGAGATGGACGGCGTGGAGGCGACGCAGAAGATCAGGGAGATGTGCCCAGAGTACAAGGACATCCCGATTATTGCCCTGACGGCGAACGCGGTCGGGAGCGCGAAGGAGATGTTCATGAAGGCGGGCATGAACGACTTCATCGCCAAGCCCATCGAAGTCCGCGTGCTTATCTCCAAGATGAAGCAGTGGCTTCCGAAGGAAAAGCTCAAGAAAGTCTCCGTGAACGAGAAGGAGGCTTCCCAGCCCCAGGAAAAGGAGAACCCGCCCCTGCTCGACCCGGCCCTCGTGGACCTGGACACGGCATCCGCGATAAAGCTCGTCGGCAGCGAGAAAATCTTCCTCAAGATACTCAAGGAGTACTACAAGCTCATCCCGTCCAAGGCGGCCTCCATACAGGCGCACTTCGACGCGGAGGACTGGGACAGCTACACGGTCGAGGTCCACGCGCTCAAAAGCTCGTCCAAGCAGATAGGAGCCATGCAGCTGTCCGACATGGCGGCCGCTCTGGAGAAGGCGGGCAAGGCAGGCGACACGGGCTACATCAAGGCAAACAGCGCCGCCGCGCTGGAGAAGTACCGGGCATACGAGCAGATACTCGCCCCTTACTGCAAGGAGGAGGAGACAAACGTAGCCGAGAAACCCGAGTACGAAAGCAAGAGCGTGCGGGAGGAATTCGAAAAAGTAAGGCGTGCCGCGCTGGACCTGGACATGGACGGACTGGAGTCGGCATGCAAGGCCCTTTCCGGCTACCGCTACCCGCCGGAGCAGGCTGAGTTCCTGACCAGGCTCATTGCGGCAGCCGACGAGCTGGACATGGACAGCTGCGCCAACATCGTTGACGAATGGGATGAAATCCTGATATGAGCTTCCGGGGGCCGGCCGCCCTAGTTTGCGGACAGCTCCTCAAGGACATCGCCATTGATCGGCTGGTTGACGGACACCCCGTTCAGGATGAAGCTGTTCCCGACCTGCTGGACGTAGCCCAGGACACGGATCGGCTTTTCCGTGTCGAGCTTGACTATGTACACCATGTTGCCGTCTATGGACTGGCGGGTCAGGGACTCAGGGATGTAGACCCTGACGATTCCTTCCAGCACGATTTTCTTGTCGTAGCCTTCCAGCAGGTCAAAGCTGATGCTGCCGTCATCCGCCTGCACGGGGTTGGCGATCCTCCCCTTCCACTCGACATAGCAGCCCTCATAAAGACCGGGATCCAGCACAACCTGCTTGTAGCTGAAGTTGTCCTTGAGTGTCCCGAAGGCGGGCCTGATTTTGTAGAGGCGGGGGAGCAGGTCCTCCGCCTTCGCTTTTATGGAAGTGGCGGCGTTGCTCCGCACTATCCGGTTTATCTCCACGTGGGCGGCATTGTCCCTTCCCTTCGTGAACAGGTCAACGGCCTTCTCGTAGCTTGACTTTATCTCGGAGTCGCTGAGCTGAGACACGGATTCCGGCAAGGCCTGCTGCCCTCCGGAGCTTCCCTCTTCCTGCCCGGCTACCGGCAGCGGGCGGTAGTAGGAGGACTGAGACGGGGAAAGCCTCTCCTCCTCCGTCAGCTGCATGTCCTGCAGGAACTGGGCCTTTGGGTCTACGGGCTTGGCAGTCTTGGGGCGGGAGCGGAAGTAACCGATGACGAATCCCGCCGAGATGCACAGGCCAAGGAGCAGGCCCACGAGCACGCAGTTGCGGATGATGTCGGGGTTCATCCCGAGCGGCGGGTAGAACCTCTCTATCTTGCCTGAGTCAACGTACACGCTTATGAGGTCGCTGTCGTTGTTGGACTTGCGGATGAACTCAAGGGCTTCCGCGGCAATGGCATTGTTGGGGTTCATGCTCTGGATGTCCAGGTAGTACTTGACGGCTCCCTCCGTATCTCCCCGGAGCATGAGTATGACGGCCTGCCCCAGGTTCAGCTCGGTTCCCTGGTTCTTTATCCGGCGGGCCTCCGCATAGTTGCTCCAGGCGTTACCGTAGTCGCCCACGTAGAGGCAGGAGGTTCCCAAGGCAAGGTAATACTCATAGGAGCCGTTGTAGCGCTTCCTCTCCGATTCCAGAAGGTGGATTACCCGGGAGAATTTTCTGCGCCGCATGAGCTTCCGTGCGAACTGGAGGACAGACTGGGTCATCGTTCAGTTTCCCATACTCCTTAATCTCTCAAAAATTGCGTCAAGCTCCTCGTTGAGGCTCGTAAGCTCCTCCCTGTCTATGGCCTCCGCATCCTGCAATGACTCGATGTAGTCTATCAGGTTCTGGATGTACTCATAGTCAAGCTGGTCTTCCGTGACAGCCTTGGCAGCATCAGAAAGCGGAGGCTTGTCTGCCCCGGTCTGGGCCGCGGGGACAGGCTGTGGCTCCGGGACAGCTTCGGAGGTCGAAGGCTCAGCCTTCCCGAACACATCCTGCCTGGAGGAGGACCCATCAGGGGACCGGGCAGGCTCAGAAGCCTGAACAGGCACTTGTGCCGGCGTTGCTCCTGAGGCCGCCGTAGTGTCCGTGGCCTCAGATTCCGCTACCGGGACCGTCTCCTTTGCCTTCACAGGCTTGCTTCCCTTGTCACCGGGGAAGGGTCCCTCCCCCGCCTCGATCGACTCGACAAGCTCGTCACCCGCCGGCATCCTTCCGGCATAGACAGGCTCCACGCCCTCCGCCGTCGCGATGTAGAAGGTCTTCACGTCCACCTGCTCCGGGAGCAGGTATGAGGTCTTCCAGTTAGCGGCAATCCCGGAGTTGTTGTAGGACAGGGCTGTGGAAAAGCCCTTTCCTTCATGCGCGTCCGGTTCCCAGTAGTCCGAGAGCTTGCCAATCGGCCCCAGTGTCACGCACTCAGGTTCCGTAATGTCAGCCCCGTAGAAGACGAACTCAATCGCCGCCGCATTGCTCGCGGAGCAGACCCAGCGGTCGGATTTCATCGTGTGGAACTTGCGCTGCGTGTTCAGCTCAGGAACCGCAAAGGTAAGGAAATGCTTCGAGGAGCTTTCACCGAGTATTGTATCGAAAATCGCCTTGCTTGTAAATGTCTGCGGGTTTTGCCCGAGGTTCACGGTGTACATCGTGACCTTGATGGTGTCCTCAAGCCCCCCCGTAATACCGTCCTCGGGGAAGGTGAAGTCCAGGAGGAACGTCGCCTTTCCGGGAATGGTGTAGGACATCTGGATTCCCGCTTCCGTCTGCCGGGCCTCGCTAGAGATGCCGCCCGAATAGTTGAGCAGGTACTCCTTGCGTCCCACCCGCAGCATGAAGGCCGTGGAGTTGAAGAAGTCATAGGAGCTGAGCAGGGGTATCTCTTTTCCGTCGTCGCGGACGGCATAGAGGCCGAAGCTTCCCTGAGACCCGCTCATGACGGCCTTGAGGTGGCCTTTCCTGTACACGGCGGTATCCACCACCGTATATGCCCAGCCCGTGTAAGGATCAGTGTTATTGAAAGAAAACTCGGGGTTCGCTGCCGTAACGTCAGGACCTTGCACCGGAACAGTTGTCTCCGCCGCATCCGTGCCTGACAAGGAAGAAGACTTCGAGAACACGGAGGCCCTGTCCTGTCTGGCGGCGGGCTCAGCTGCCTGTGCGGCAGCAGATTCCCCGGAAGCCCCGGCAGTCTTGGGGCTGGCGGCTGGGGACTGAGAGGAAGCGCTGGCCGGCTCCGTTTTGGGAGCCTCTGCTCTGGATGTTTCCGTTTTGGACGGCTCCGTTTTGGGCGATTCCGCCTTGGGAGCCTCCGTCTTTGCGGGCTCCTGCTTGGTCTGTTCCGGCTCGGCCTTCTTCTTCCCGAAGACGGACTCGCGGGTGTTCGCCCCATCCGCAAAAGCTAAGGAACTGAGGAGCGTCGCAAAGGCTGCCAGCTTAAGGATTCTCTTCATGATTTCAGCCCCCTATTCCGACTTGTTCGTGCGCGATGAGCTGGACTTCTCGTCCAGAAGCCGCTGGAGCTGAGAGGCACGGAGTTTCAGCTCCAGGAGCTCCTGCTCGGAGATTCCCCTCCTGCTTGCCGAAACTGACGTAGTGCCCGCATCCGAGGCCATGTCAGATTCCGCGGCCGGCTCCGCGACAGGAGAAGCGGAGACAGCGTTCTTACGGGCATTGTCGGCCTCGGCCTTGTATGCCGCAGCCTCAGCCCGCGCGGCATCGGAGTCGGCCTTGTATGCGGCCGCCTGCTCGCGGGCCGAAGCGGAGTCCGCCTGCGCCTTTGCCAGATCCGCCCTGGCAGATGCGGCGGCGGATTTCTCCTGGGCAAGCTGGGCCTCCAGCTCGCGTATCCGCGCGTTCGCCGCGTCCAGCTCCTTGCGAATCGTGGCTATGTCCGCGCTCTCCATGCCCTTGAGCTGCCTCTCGTAGCTCTCCTTCTGCTCAAGGAACTTCGCGTTGTTCGCCTTGAGCAGGTCAAGGAGCTTCCGCTCCCGCTCCCGCTGGGCTATCGCGTCAATCTTATACTTCGCGTCCACGGCCTTCTTGTCGTCCGGGTACACGTCTACTATCCTCTGGAAAAGTCCCTCCGCCATCTGGAAATTGTAGTCCTCGTAGAAGCACTCGGCGATCCAGTAGAGGGCGGACGGGTAGACGGGGCTCTTGGGGTTCTCATGGCAGAAGTCGCTGAGGACCATGACGGCCTGATCGTTGTCCCCCTTGTAATGGAAAGCCTTGCCTTTCTGGTAGTTCACGTTGGGAAGGAGGGGGCTGTCAGGATATAAAGAAGCGAATCTGCCGCAGTCGCTTATGACCGAGTCATAGTCCTCGCAGTACATCGCGCTCATTATCAGCATGTAGTGTACGTCGCTGCTGCCGCTTTCCCCGGCGAGGGCCTCCCTCAGCAGGATGGTCGCATTGACATAGTCCCTGTTGTTATAGGCAGCAAGGCCTTCCTCAAGGACCTGCTGCCAGTCATCGGCATCATAGGCCACCGTCTCAACCGGAATATCCTTATCCAGCACGGCCGCAGCATGAGAAAAAAAGGCTAGGCATAAACAGGCGGAAATACAAGCAGTGCGGGCCGCCCTCAGTTTGACCACTTCAACTCTCCCCTGAAGAACGAGGAGCCTGACACCACGATGTCCGTCCCTGCGTCAAGGAAGGACTGAAGTGTGTCCGGGTTCACCCCGCCGTCGACGGAAATAAGGAAGCTATGCTTCTTTTCCCTTTGAATATCGGCAAGTTCCCGGACTTTTTCCAGCGTATAGGGAATAAGTTTCTGCCCGCCCCAGCCGGGGTTGACCGTCATGACAAGAACGATGTCAAGGAAAGGCAGCAGGGGGGATATGCTCTGGACCGGTGTCGCCGGGCAGAGAGCGACTCCCGCCTTCTTGCCCGCGTTGTGGATCAGCTGAAGGCAGCGGTCGGCATGGCAGGTCGCCTCCTGATGGAACGTGACGAAGTCCGCCCCGCACTCCAGGAATGCCTCTATGCAGGACTCGGGCTTCTCCACCATCAGGTGCACGTCGAAAGGCAAGTCCGTCACCTTGCGGATTGACTTTATGACAGGCTCCCCGAAGGTAACCTGGGGGACAAAGTGACCGTCCATCACGTCGATGTGGACGAAGGAGCCCCCCTTGTCCTCTATCATCCTCAGGGATGACCTCAAGTCCGCAAAATCCGCCGAGAGCAGGGACGGCGAAAGGAAACGTTTTTCTTTCATACGACCATTCTAATGAAACAAGGGGGAAATGTAAACGGCACACGGCAAGCAGGGGCGTAGCCGTGTGGGCAAGCAGGGGCGT
>JAFSSU010000059.1 GCA_017450845.1 Treponema sp. | reverse complement strand
GGTGGGCAGGAAAGCGCTCCGCCTCTATCACGAGGAGGGGCTGCTCGTCCCCGCGTATCGGAACGAGGAGAACGGCTACCATTATTATGCGGAGAAACAGCTTGCGGTCCTTGAGCGGATAAAGCGGCTCAGGGGCATCGGACTCTCGCTCTTTGAGATACGGCAGGTGCTCGACGGGAAGGCCAGCGAGGAAGAGCTTGTCAAAAGCAGGATACGGGAACTGGGTGAGCAGGTCAGGGCCGTGAAGGAGCTGGCGGCCAGTGCGGACAGTTCTGCGGACAAAGGTCCCGGCACAAATGGAAGCAAACCCGGTGAATGTATGCCGGATATCCGGGGGTTCGAGCGGAATGCCTGCCTGTACGTCGATGAGAACGTCGGGAGGGAGGACCTTGGCATGTCGGTCGGCAGGCTGTACGAGAAGGCGGCCCGGGAAGGTCGTGCTGTCACCGGAAGTCATTTCGTCATCTATACGGGGCTGGCGGATGAAGAAGCTTTTTCCATGCGGACCTGCCTTCCGGTTTCCGGGCCGGACGGGGAGGGCGTCATCGGAATCCGCGAGGAGAAGTGCCTGCACCTTGTCTTCCGGGGTGGCTTCTCCAAAACGGGGGAGGCGCACGTGCTCATACGGAAGTATGCGGAGGAACACGATATCGCCCTTGCGGACACCGTGATTGAAGTTTACAACAGGGATATGTCGGTGGACGTGTACTACCCGCTCCCCGGCTGAGCCGTGTGAGGCTGGGACGGCAATCTGCGGGCATCGGGATTGCCGCCGACAGCAAAAATCGGGCAGTTTTCAGTAAAAATCCCCTATCTTTTTCCGCGATTCTGCCTTATCATAGGGATGTAAGGAGATTTTGACCCATGGAAAACTTTACCTTCTATTCACCGACATTCTTCGCCTTCGGAAAGGACACCGAGAAGGATGCGGGCAAGTATGTCAGGCAGTTCGGCGGCAGCAAGGTCCTGATACATTTCGGCGGCAAGAGCGCGAGGAGCTCCGGCCTCCTGGACCGTGTGGAATCCTCGCTCAAGGAGGCGGGGATCCCCTGCGTGAGCCTGGGCGGGGTCAGGCCCAACCCCAGGAGCGGCCTTGTCTACGAGGGGATAGAGCTCTGCCGGAAGGAGAAGGTGGACTTCATCCTCGCGGTCGGCGGCGGCAGCGTCATAGACTCCGCCAAGGCAATCGCGGCGGGGGCCGTATACGAGGGGGACTTCTGGGACTTCTATGCGGGCAAGCCGATCGAGAAGGCCCTGCCGGTCGGCACGGTGCTGACGATCGCGGCGGCGGGCAGCGAGGGGAGCCCAGACTCGGTCATCACCAAGGAGGATGGGATGTTCAAGCGGGGGGCGAGCGGCAACGCGATACGGCCCCGCTTCAGCATTCTGAACCCCGCCCTGACGGAGACCCTGCCCCCTTACCAGAGCGCGGCGGGAATCACTGACATCATGGCCCACCTCTACGAGCGTTACCTGACCAACACGAAGGAGGTGGAGGTGACGGACAGGCTCATCGAGGCCCTGCTCCTTACGATGAGGCACGAGGGCCCGCGCGTCATCGCCGACCCGCACGACTACGAGGCCCGCGCCAACATCATGTGGGCTGGCATGATGGCCCACAACAACTCCTGCGGCGTGGGGCGGAGCCAGGACTGGAACAGCCACAACGTGGAGCACGAGCTTTCAGCCTTGTACGACTGCGCCCACGGCGCGGGCCTTGCCGTCACGATGCCCGCCGTGTTCAGGTACGTGATGAGGCACGACGTGATGCGGTTCGCCCAGGTCGCCGTCCGGGTCTGGGGCTGCCAGATGGACTTCGCCCGTCCTGAGGTCACCGCGCTCGAGGGAATAGAGGCCCTGAGGAGCTTCCTCATCTCGATCGGAATGCCCAGGGACTTCGCCGGGCTCGGCGCGAAGGAGGAGGACATCCCCACGCTCGTCAGGCAGCTCTGCCGGGGCGACGGAAGGCCCGGTTACATCGAGGGCTTCGTCAAGCTGGACGAGAAGGACTGCGCGGAAATCTACCGGATGATGCTCTAGGGAGGGCTGTATGGCGAGCATAAAAAAGCAGAAAGCCCTGTTCATCGGCGGGACGGGAACGATAAGCGCGGCCATCGTCAGGCGGCTCGCGAAGGACCCCGCCTGGGAAGTCTGGCTCCTGAACCGTGGGACGCGCAAGTCCGCCGTGCCGGACGGCGTGCGGACGATTACCTGCGACATCTCCGACGAGGAGGACGCGAGGAAAAAGCTTTCGGGCATGGAATTCGACGTGGTGGGCGAGTTCATCGGATTCGTCCCGGAGCAGGTGGAGCGCGACTTCCGCCTCTTCAAGGGCAGGACCAGGCAGTACATCTACATAAGCTCAGCGTCCGCCTACAACAAGCCAGCCGCGAGCCACGTCATCACCGAGGGGACGACGCTCGCGAACCCCCACTGGGAATACTCGAGGAACAAGATAGCCTGCGAGGAATTCCTCTTTCGCAAGTGGCGGGAGGAGGGCTTCCCCGTGACGATCGTCCGCCCGAGCCACACATACGACGAGCGGAGCGTCCCCCTCGGCGTGCACGGAAAGAAGGGATCGTATCAGGTCATCAAGCGGATGCTTGAGGGCAAGCCCGTCATCATACAGGGGGACGGTTCGTCGCTCTGGACGCTGACCTACAACGAGGACTTCGCGACCGGCTACGTCGGCCTGATGGGGAACGCCCATGCGATCGGCGAGGCATTCCAGATCACGGGTGACGAGAGCCTTTCCTGGGACCAGATTTACCGGACGATCGCGGACGCGCTCGGCGTTGAGCTCAAGGCCTGCCACGTCGCCTCGGACTACCTGAGCGCGGTCGGGGACAAGTACGGATACGACTTTGAGGGCAGCCTGACCGGGGACAAGTCGGTCACGGTCGTCTTTGACAACACTAAGCTCAAGAGGCTGGTCCCGGACATGCGGACGACCGTCCCCTTCAACCGGGGGGTGAGGATCGCGCTGGACTACGTGCTGTCCCACCCGGAGTGCCAGGTGGAGGACCCGGAGTTCGACTCCTGGTGCGACAGGGTGATCGCCGCGCTGGAAGAGAGCAAGAAGCAGTTTCAATAGGAAAATTAGGAGTGGCTGTGTATGGGAATTGATCTGAGCAAGATGCCCAGGCTGGGTTTCGGCCTGATGAGGCTTCCTGAGAAGGACGGGGCGATCGACCTTGCCCGCGTCAACGACATGGTTGACCGCTACATGAAAAGCGGCATGAACTACTTTGACACCGCGTACGTCTACCACGGGGGCAAGTCCGAGGTGGCGGCCCGCGAGTGCCTGGTCAAGCGCTACCCGCGCGGCAGCTTCATGCTGGCGACCAAGCTCCCCGCATGGGAGATAAAGAAAGAGGCGGACATAGAGCGCATCTTCGGCGAGCAGCTGGAGCGGGCCGGGGTGGACTACTTTGACTTCTACCTGCTCCATTCGATCGAGGACGGGTCCAACTACGAGGTCTACGAGAAATATGACTGCTTCTCCTGGGGGCTGAAGGCGAAGGAGCAGGGCCGCATACGGCACCTGGGCTTCTCCTTCCACGGGACCCCGGAGCTTCTGGAGAAGGTCTTGGACAAGCACCCGGAGATGGAGTTCGTGCAGATACAGCTGAACTACCTGGACCGGACGAACCCGGTCGTCCACTCGCAGAAGCTCTACGACATCCTGCACGCGCGGAAGGTCCCGATCATCGTCATGGAGCCGGTGCGGGGCGGGATGCTCGCCAACATGGCCCCGGAGATAGAGGCGAAGTTCAAGGCCCGGCAGCCGGACAAGTCCGTCGCGTCATGGGCGCTGCGCTACGTCGCCTCCCTCCCCGGCGTGATGACGACGCTCTCCGGCATGTCCACCGAGGAGCAGATGGACGACAACATCAGGACCTTCACGGACTTCGAGCCGCTCGCCGCCGACGAGATGAGGATAATCGACGAGGTGACGGACGAGATCCTCCGCATACCCCAGATAGGATGCACGGCCTGCAAGTACTGCACGGACGGCTGTCCCATGCACATAAGCATCCCGGACGTGTTCAGGACAATCAATACCCTGCGCCGCTACCCGGACGACTGGCGGGCCAAGAACTTCTATTCGGGCGTGGTGTCGCGCGGGGGCAGGGCGGCGGACTGCGTGGGCTGCGGACAGTGCGAGGGCGTGTGCCCCCAGCACCTTCCGATAATCAAGCTGCTCAAGGAGGCCGCGGGCATCCTTGACGCGGACGCGGGAAAGCAGGCGTGAGCGGGAATCTGGCGGCGGGCTTCGCGGACCTGGACACGGGCCGCAGGGAGCGGACGGGCTTTCCCGAGGTGGTCTTCTGCCAGGGCAAGGAGGACGCTTTCCTCCGCGACATCTTCGTGCGCCTGTACGGGGCGAACGGCGAGGTCATGGGGACGCGGGCCAGCCCCGCCCAGTATGAGGCCGTCCGCTCCGTCCTTCCGGGCGCGGGCTATGACGCGCTCTCCCGCCTGATCACCGCCCGGAAAGAGGCGGCCCCGGAGCCCCTGGGGAACATCGCGGTCTGCACCGCGGGGACGGCGGACATCGCCGTGGCGGAGGAGGCCGCGCAGACGGCGGAGTTCTTCGGCGGCAGGGTGAGCCGCATCTATGACGTGGGCGTGAGCGGAATCCACAGGCTGCTGTCGCGTACGGAGGAGATACGGCGGGCCAACGTCGTCGTCGCCGTCGCAGGGATGGAGGGCGCGCTCGCGAGCGTCATCGGGGGGCTGGTCAGCGTCCCCGTCATCGCGGTCCCCACGTCCGTCGGCTACGGCGCGAACCTGGGCGGGCTTTCCGCCCTGCTCACGATGATAAACTCATGCGCGAACGGGGTATCCGTCGTGAACATCGACAACGGCTACGGGGCGGGATATATCGCCACGCAGATAAACAGGCTTGCCGTGGCAGGCAAGGCCACGCAGTGAGGGAAGAAATGCAGATGTCAGGGAACAGCTTGTGGTTTGAGTGCAACGCGGGGATTTCCGGCGACATGGCGGTCGCCGCCCTGCTGGACGCGGGGGCGGACAGGGAGGAGCTGGACAAGGCCCTCGCCTCCATACCCGCGGAGGGCTTCTCCGTCGAGGTGAGGCGCGTGCTGAAGTCCGGCATAGACGCGCTGGACTTCGACGTGAAGCTGGACGAGGCACATGAGAACCACGACCACGACATGGAGTATCTTTTCGGCCATGAGCACGGGGGCGGGCAGCACTGCCACGGCGAGGGGCACGGGCAGCATCACGATGACGCGCACGGACACGGCGGCCAGCACCACGAGCACCGGACGCTCGATGACGTGCTCGGGATAATAGATGCGACGGAGATGACCGGCGGCGCGAGAGAGCTCGCCCGCAGGATATTCGGCATAATCGCGGCGGCGGAGGGCAGGGCCCACAATCTCCCGCCCGAGGAGGTGCACTTCCACGAGGTCGGCGCGGTGGACTCTGTCGTTGACGTGATAGCCCTCTCCGTCTGCTTCGACAACCTGCGGAGGGTATACGGCATAGGCCGCGTCTACGTCCCCTACCTCGCCGAGGGGACGGGGACGGTCAGGTGCCAGCACGGCATCCTTCCCATACCCGTCCCCGCCGTCTCTGACATCGTGTCGGAGCACGGCATCCCGCTCAGGATGGTTCCCGACAGGGGCGAGTTCGTCACGCCGACCGGGGCCGCGTTCGTCGCCGCTGTCGCGACGGACTTCCGCCTGCCGCCCGAGCTC
>JAFSSU010000058.1 GCA_017450845.1 Treponema sp. | reverse complement strand
TATTCCTTTCTGTCCCAGCTGCCACTTTTCAAACTGGCGCACGGCGAAGTCGTGTATCGGCTCGCGGCCCGTCGTCTGAAGAGTCAGCACGGCTATCTGCACGCCCGTCGTGTCGTTCAGCTCCAGAAGGTATCCCGAAAGCTCCTCGTTCTGTCCGGCGGACAGCATCCCCGCCGCGTCCAGGACAAAGCCGCCCGTCCACTCGTACAGGCCGTCGCCGTCCCGGACGAAGCTCCTTGCCGGAGTTTCTGGCGCCGGAGCTTCTTGTACAGGAGTATCCTGCTCCGCGACAGTTTCATAGGGATTGCCTTCTGATGAAGTTGCCACGAGTGCGATGCCGAAGATGAGCACAGGCCCGAACACTATGCCGCCCAGCAAGGGGTGGCAGAGCAAGAAGACGAGAACTGTCTTGACAGCGTTCAGTATCTTCAGTATGAAGCTGAGAACTGCCTTGAATGCGTCTTTCATGGAATCCTCCTTCTTGGTTGTTCCTGTGTTCCCTGATGACCGTGTGATGCGCGATCTCGTTGTCCGCCCGGGAATAGATGCGGCGGTTGTCCTTGAAGTATTCCGTATGTTTCGACATGATGCCCCGGCGGCAGGACCGTCGCCCAGGGCAGGGCAAAACGGGGCGAGTTCCACCCCGCTTGCCCTGCGCTACTTGCTATCGATTAATAATAGTCGTAGTCGTAGTCATCATCGTCATCGTAGTAGTAGTCATCGTCATCATCATAGTCGTAGCCGTAGTCGAAGTCATACTCATAGTCATCGTCGTAATAGTAGTCGTCCTCGTCATCGTAGTAGTCGTAGTCGTCTTCGTCAAGGTAGTCGGCATAGTAGGCGAGGATCAGGTCATCGTTGAGCCAGTCGCCGACGAGTCCCAGGATGATGTCGCGCTCGTCGTCCGCGGCGTCATCGTCCGCGCTGCATATCTCCAGCATGTCGGCGGCGATCGTGGCGCGCGCTCCCTCGGAGAGGTATTTGCTCAGGATGGCCACGGTGTTGTCGAAGAAGTCGTCGGATTCGTTGACCCAGATGTTCTCGCAGTGCTTCATGACCTTCTTGGGCGAGTACTCCAGGCCGAACATCATGAGGATTTTCTTGAGCTTGTCCAGGGCAACCTTTGACTCCTCGGGGGACACTTCCTCGTCGCCCCAGCAGGCGATGTTGTAGAGCGCGCCCAGACGGTACACGATGTCGTAGTCGCCGAGCTCGTTGCACATGGCAAGCCAGTCCTCGTCGGACATGTCGGAGAACTCGTTCGCCATGTCCACGAAGATGGACTCGGTGCTGTCATCCCAGGCCTCCTCAGCATCCTCCTGCCTGATGGGGTTGACATCGTACATGACCCAGCAGTCCCCGCAGTTATACTGGGGGCTCATGATATAGTCATAGGGTATATAGCAGTAGCCGCCGTCGCCCCACTGGTGTCCCCAGGAGTTGCGCACGATGAAAACCCTGTCGGGGTCTGAATAGCCCACGCAGCACATGGCGTGACCGCCCGTGTTCTGCTCATTGCGCCCGGGCATGGAGATGTGCCCGTTGCGCGGGTTCTGGAATGACGGGAATGTCTGGACGCCGAAAACGATGGGGTAGCCCTCGGCGAGCGCGCTCTTCCATGCGTTGAGGTCGCGGCCTACGCACTCGTATTTTGATATCTTGTTCTTAGTAGCCTCCTCGTATGCTTCCCGGCTGGGCTTGTCCTTGAACTTTGATTCGATATAAGGCCATGTTTCCTCGCTGCAGACGCCCTGCTGGTTGAGGGATTTGAATACATCGCCGATTATCGCGCCGGAATCCCGGTCCGCGCAGTTTTCCATGACACGGGCGTTGTAGTAGAGGAAGAGACGGCTGATATCGTAGTCGTCAATCCCCTGGTTGCGTCTCAGCAGGTATTCGTAGGCTCCTGCCGTGGCGTTCGCCGTACAGGATCCGACCTGTCCCTGATCCTCAACGGGGGGCATGAACTTACGCAGATCAACCTTCGGGGGCAGTTCTGAGGCCTTCAGGCTGGCAGAATAGCGGGGAGCATCCGCACTTGGTGCGGCGACCCTGCAGCTTCCCATAACGAAGACGCTTCCGTCGGCGCGGGAGACGACCTTGCCGCTGGACTTCATCTTCATCCCGCCATTCTGCTCTCCCTGGGATGCTCCTCCGTCATTATTCGCGCTCCTGGTGTCCCCCTTCTCCTCTGCCACGGCAGGTGTGCTGTCCTGTGAGGGGCTTGCGGAACTGTCTCCGCCAAGGAACATGATACCAAGGCCCAGTACGGCAACCGCACCGACCGCAATCCCTATAATCTTTTTCTTGCTCATATAAAACTCCTTCTTAATGCGCTCGTATATAGAACCCCCCGGGGCTAGTCGTCAAAAATCCGGCCCGAGGCATAGTAATGGTTCTTCCAGTAGTTCTCGGTCAGCTTGGAGACCATGACCCCGGTCCTGGGGCCGTCGCTGACCGCATGGAGAATCTGGTTGTTCCCCACGTAGATGGCGACATGGCTGATCGATGAGCCGGTCGCAAAGAAAATCAGGTCGCCCGCCTTCGCGGCGCTCTTGTCGATTCTCTTGGCCATGTTGTACAGGGACTTGGAGCTGCGCGGCAGGGTTCCGATTCCCGCCTCTTTTGCGGCGCAGTACACGAGGCCCGAGCAGTCAACTCCGGAATGGCTGGCACCTCCATATACATAGGGGGTACCCATGAAGCCGTTGGCCTGTGCCAGGAACTTCTTGCGCTTCTCCGAGCCGGGCACATTGATGTTCGGCTGGGGCTTGGTGTCATCCTTCTTATTTTTCTTGTCGTCTTTCTTATTCTTCTTATCGTCCTTCTTTTTCTTGCTGTCCGGCTTTGTGGGACCCCAGTCGTCGTCATCATCGTAACCGTAGTAATCGTCATCGTCGTCGTACGCATAGTAATCGTCGTCGTCCCAGTCGAATATGTCGTCGATCACGTCGTCCAGCAGGTCGTCCCAGTCGTATCCGGCCCAGCCTTCGTCGTCGCAGTCGTAGTCGTCCCAGTCCCAGTCGTCATAGTCGTAAAAGTCATCCGGGTCGTAGTCGTCGCAGTCATAGCCGTCGTAATAATCGTCGTCCATGAAATACCAGTCGTCGTCATCGTCGTCCGGAAGAAGGCCGTACCAGTCGAAAAGCAAATCCAGCAGGTCGTCTATCAGCATGTCCGCTTCGCGCGATGCCATCATCTGCTCCTGCTTGGAGATGTATTCGACGCTGTCTGCATATAGGAAACTGCCGGGCACAAAGAATAAGACGAATGATATCGCGGCTATCTTGAATATACGAAAGATAATACTCTTTTTCTTGCCGTTGTCGGAATCTGCCATGTTTTCTCTCCCACAACTTCTAAAATTTCAAAGACTTTTTGATTTTGCTTGCGTGCGCGGTTGCCCCGCAGGGAAAAAAACTGGCACGGAATGCCGCACCAGTTTTGCGTGTATGCTTTTAGCCCGAAGTTTCCTGATCGGACACGTTGTCGCAGATGATCGCCAGTGCGGCTACGATGTCCTGCTGGCTCTCGTCAAATACGCGGATGCGGTAACAGTCGCCCCAGAACGACCTGTCCGTGTCCACGTGCCCGATGGTGTCTCCTCCTACCTGGATGTCGAAGTCGAATCCCATTATGTTGCCGGCTATCTTCAGTTCCTTGCCGTTCACCGTGCCGTTCAGCTCCGGCTTGGTCAGCTTGAGCTTCTTCTTGATCTTCGCGATTTCCGTGTTGCCCTGGAAAATCGTGTATTCGGGCATGATGGCGACAAGCTTCTTCTTGAGCTTGAGCACCTCTGTCCCTTCCCTCTGTATTGAAAAATTGAGCCGGGTGATGTCTCCCTCGACGTGGTAGACGGTCTTCTCGTCCTTGTCGAAGATGTCGAACTTGGGCTTTATGGACAGCATCTTCTGCTTCATGTAAAGGGCTATGCCGTCCCCCACCGTCTCCTTTGTCTTCGCGGCGGAGGTCTCAGTCACTTCCTCTCCGGCCTCAAGCTTCTTGATGACGGAAAGGAGCTCGTCCACGTACCTGTCCGCGGCGGACGAGTTGTCGTCCGAGCGCTCAAGGAACATGTTCAAGCCCATGTTGAGCGCGGTCGCCGCGCTGCTCACGCCGTCCGCACCGATCTTCCCCATTATGACGTTGCCTTTGTGGACCCTGGCAAAAATATCGAACTCGGGGGTGGCGTTCTTGTACATTACGGCGGGCGTGCCCTTGATGTCGCCCATCTGTGCCGTTCCGAAGCTCACCTTGACGGCGGAGAGCTTCTCAAAAAGCTGTGCGTCCGTGAAGTTCTGCGTGTTCTTTACGCTCGCGAATCCCATGTTTCCCGCGTCGGACAAACCGAAAAATCCCATCTTTCCCTCGCAAATTAATTTAGTCCAGTTTCAAAAGCCCGTTGCGGCTAAGCCGCGGGGACTTCTTGGAACTGCCGTTCCTGGCAAAAAAATAGCCGTGAGGAAAGCGGGATGATATCTCACGCTTCCCCACGGTCTCCGGCAGTTTTTTTAGAATGCCACGTTGAAATAGTACATGTAGTTCGAGCTGCCGCTGTTGTCGAAATTGGATACGACGCACCATCCGTCCGCACCCGTGTCCGTAGCTCCGCGGACGACAATCGTCAGGTAGGTGGAACCCTTCTTTATCCTGTAGTTGTTGCTCAGGAACTGAACGGTTCCGTCGCAAAGCTCATCGTCCTCGGCATCCATATTCTGTATGGGGAAGAAGGTGTCGATCGTTCCGCCCTGGCTTGCGAAATAGTTCGCAAGATTCTTGTAGATTACGTTGGTAAAATCAGACGTTCCGCATTCAGCATCGAAATTGGACCGTGAGTATGAGCCAAGGTCAATGCACTGCTCGACCGAACCGTCAAAGGCTGACGCGGCGAAGGTTACTGCGGCAAGCAGCGCGGCAAAAATAATTGATTTCTTCCAAAATGTAGTCATTTAAATGACCTCCTTAAAAAATGTAAGGCCATTGTAAATCCATTCAATTCACTTGTCACCTACCCAAATTGGTAGTTTTTGGGTAATTTTTAAATTATGTTTTAAGAAAAACCTGCTTTTTGAACAGAATTCTGTCTTTGAGGCCCGCCGTGACGCCGGCAGGGCGCACCGAAGCTCCGCCTGGCAGGCGTCCGAGGTCGCCTTGGCACTTCGTTGACGGTTCCTCCCTGCTGAGCGGCCGGGGCCGCCTGGCCTTCCTGCTGTCTGCTGGACGTGCCGTCCCCGGACGCGCCGCTCCCGGACGTGCGCCCGCAGTATTCAGTGTTTTTCTAGAGATCCAGGTCCATCGCACCGACAGGCTTGGTCACGTCAAGGTCTGACTGGAAAGTCTGTTTCTTCTCGTAGCCTTTCTTTGCCGCGACGGTGTTTCCGGGGAAGCTGAGTATGTATGTGTTGTATTCCTTGACGGCCTTGTTGTAGCGGGTCTGGGCCACCGTGATGCGGTTGTTGGCACCCTCAATCTCGGTCATGAGCGCGGAGAACTGGTCGGGGAACTTGAGGTCGGGGTATTGCTCGCTCACGGCCATGAGCCTGCCCAGCCCGGCGTTTAGCTCTGCCTGTGCTTTCTGGAACTGCGCCATCTTGTCGGGGTCCGACACCGTGTCCGCATCCAGCTTGATCTGCCCGGCCGCCTTGGCCCTCTGTTCTATTATGCTGACCATAGCCTCGACCTCCGCGTTCTTGGAGGCCTTTACAATCTGCAGCAGCTCCGGTATGCGCCTGAGCTTGTTGTCATACTGGGTGGCGATGTTGCTCTGCGCCTCCTCCACGTCCTGGTCCAGCGCGATGATTTTGTTGCCGATTAAAAAACAGCCTGACAGGCTCAGGCTGGCTGAAATTATGAGCGATACTAAAAAAAAGCTCCGTATTCTCTTAGTCATGGATGACTCCTTGTGTGTTGATTTTCGCAAGTGTATCATACATGCCCTGGCTTTGCAACTTTACGGGCGGATGCTTTACGGGCAGATGTCCCGCATTGTCATAAACTGCCCCGGAGTGACAAACGGCTCCGGGGTGTGACACCATCATAAGCTTCCGCGAGGTGACAAGCACCTCAGATGCATCACAGGCGCGGTATTAGCTTCCGGTGCCGGCAGCATCATAAGCTGCCCCGAGGTGACAAGCACCTCAGATGCATCTTGTGCGCGGCATTGCCTTACGACGCCGGCAGCATCATAAGCTTCCGGTCAGCTTGGCCATCAGGGCCATGCGGGCGTACATCCCGAACTTCACTTGCTTGAAGTATGCGGCGCGGGGATCGTCGTCCACCTCCGGGGCAATCTCGTTGACGCGGGGAAGGGGGTGCAGGACTATCATGTCCTTGCGGGCCATCTTCATCTTCTCGGTGTCCAGTATGTAGCTGTCCTTGAGCCGGATGTAGTCCTGCTCGTTGAAGAACCTCTCCTTCTGTACGCGGGTCATGTAGAGGATGTCCGCCTCTCCTATCGCGTCCTCAAGGCGTTCCGCCTCCGTGTACTTGATTCCGGCGGGCTCCAGTATGTCCTTCGTGATGTACTCCGGTACCTTCAGCTCCTTGGGGCTGACGAAGATGAAGCTGTTGCCCTCGTAGCGGCTCATCGCCTGTGCGAGCGAGTGGACGGTGCGGCCGAACTTGAGGTCGCCGCAGAAGCATACCTTGTGGTTCTCGAACCCCCCGCGCAGCATCCTGATTGTCATCAGGTCGGTCAGGGTCTGCGTTGGGTGGTAGTGGCCGCCGTCGCCCGCGTTGATGACGGGGACCGCGCTGTACTTGGAGGCGAGAAGGGCCGCTCCTTCCTGGGGGCTCCGCATCGCTATGATGTCGACGTAGGAGCTGACGACGCGGATGGTGTCGGCGAGCGTCTCGCCCTTGGACACGGATGTGTAGCTCGCGTCCGCGAATCCTTCCACAGTGCCGCCCAGGTGCAGCATGGCCGCCTCGAACGACAGGCGGGTCCTGGTGCTCGGCTCATAAAAAAGTGTCGCGAGGATTTTCCCGCGGCACACATCTTGAAAAGAGACAGGGTCAACTATGATTTTCTCTGCGAGCGAGCAAATCTCCTCAATCTCGCCGACGCTCAGGTCGCTCGGCTCTATGACGTGCCTTCCTTTAAGAACTCCCACTTTACACCTTCTTTACCATCAGATTCTCTTCTATTAACTTCTGTATAAGCAGGCCACATTATACAGCAATGCCGGCTATTGGGCAAGCATCGCCGCCACGGAAAGGGCCAGCATGACCAGGCCCGTTATTATGATGTCCGGCGGGAGGGAACCGCCGCCCCGCGCTTTGCGCCCTTCCCGCTCCTCCCTCTTCGCTCGCACGTAGTCGAAGTAGGACTTGTGCCCGACCTCCCGCCTTGTGAAGCGGGCGGCAAGGAAGCTTGCCCCGTATGCCATCGTGTCGAATCCTCCCCACGAGGCCACGAGCGAGAGGATTCCGGCGGAAAGGAAGAGGGCGGCGGAAACGAAGAAGCCGTCGCTCCAGACCCGGCCGGCAGGGAGCGGGTCCCCGGCCTCCAGGTGGGAGGAGGACTCCCGGCGCATGACGAGCAGGGCGACGAGGAAAGCGGCGAGGAGCAGGATGAGCTTCCGCCTTGCGGGCATGACCGTCATTCCCCCGCCTCCAGCTCCTGCTTGTAGCGTGCGGCTTCGGCCCCGTTACACCAGACGTAGTGGGAGGGGGCGATCTGCCGCATCAGGGGCTTCTCCCTGCGGTAGTCGTGCGCCTCCCCGGGCCGGTAGACCGTCCGCTCCCTCCTGCGCTCGTAGTGCGGGTCGGGGAGGGGGACGGCCGACAGCAGCGAGCGGGTGTAGGGGTGCAGGGGGCGGGCGAACAGCTCGGCGGACGGAGCCATCTCCACGATCTTGCCCCGGTACATGACGGCGATGCGGTCGCAGAAGTACTTGACCACGGAAAGGTCGTGGGCGATGAAGAGGACGGTCAGCCCCAGGTCGCGGCGGAGCTCGTTCAGCAGGTTTATCACCTGCGCCTTGATGGACACGTCCAGCGCGGAGATGGGCTCGTCGGCGATGATCAGCGACGGCTCCATGATGATGGCGCGGGCAATCCCTATCCTCTGCCGCTGGCCGCCGGAGAACTCGTGGGGGTAGCGGTCGGCGTACTCGCTCAAAAGGCCGACGCGGACCAGGGCCTTTGCGACGGCCATGCCTATCTGCCGCTCGTCTTTGACCCCCCGGATGCGGAGGCCCTCTCCGATTATCTCGCGGACTGTCATGCGGGGGTCGAGCGAGGAGGCGGGGTCCTGGTAGATCATCTGAATCTTGGTGTCGAAGCGTATCTTGCGGCGGAGGGCTTCCGCCTCGCGGATTTTCTCCTTGTTCTCGCGGATGGCGCGGTCCAGCTCCGGCCTGGAGATGCCCTGCTGCTTGTATTCAGCCTTCGCCGCGCGGATCGCCTTCCTGTAGTCCAGCGTCCCCGCCCGGAGCAGCTTGCCGTCGAACCTGACGGTCCCCCCGGTTATGTCGTAGAGGCCGATTATGGAGCGGCCCGTCGTCGTCTTGCCGCAGCCGGACTCCCCGACCAGGCCGAACACCTCGCCCCTGTTGATGTCGAAGCTGATGTCGTCCACCGCGCGGAAGCTCCCCTTGCCGAACCATGTCTTGAGGTGGCTGACCTGGAGGAGGGGCGTGCCGCCCGGGGCCTGTGCGTTGTCAACGGAAGAACTCGCCATGCCCCCTATTATACAACAAGTCGGGGAAAATAGATAGGGCCGGCCCGACTATTGTATAAATATGCAAAAAAGTGTATGCTTGTTGCATATTCTATTACGAAAAGGACTTTACTATGTGGTCTTCGATTAACAACGTTCTGGGAGCCATTGACGACTTCGTCTGGGGCCTCCCCCTGATTATCCTGATCCTGGCGACGGGAATCTTCCTTACCGTCCGCCTGAACGGCGTGCAGTTCTCGCAGCTCAAGTTCGCCATCAGCTCCATCTTCCGCAAGTCCGAGGACAAGGACGGCGGAGAGCTGTCATCCTTCAAGGCCCTCTGCACGGCCCTGTCCGCGACGATCGGGACGGGCAACATAGTCGGCGTGGCGACCGCCATCGGCGTGGGCGGTCCGGGAGCCCTCTTCTGGATGTGGCTCGCCGCCCTGCTCGGCATGGCGACCAAGTACGCGGAGTGCCTGCTTGCCATCCACTATCGCCAGGTGCAGGCCGACGGCCACATACTGGGCGGCCCCTTCTACACCTGCGAGAAGGGCGTGGGCGAGAAGTGGCCCGCCCTGGGCAGGACCCTCGCCATCCTCTTCGCGATTTTCGGCACGATGGTCGGACTCTTCGGAATCGGGACCTTCACGCAGATAAACAGCATCACGAGCGCGATCGAGACCTTCTCCCAGACCGCGGCGGGCGGCGCGCTTTCTTCCGTCACGATCGGCGGGATCGGAACATACAGCACCGTCGTCATAGTGTCGTCATTCATCCTGGCTGTCATAGTCGCCCTGGTCATCATCGGCGGCCTCAAGAGGATTTCCTCCGTCGCCTCCGTCATCGTCCCGGCGATGGCCGTCATCTACTTCGTGCTCGGCCTTTTCGCAATCCTCTGCAACGCCTCCCAGCTCCTGCCCGCCTTCGAGGCGATTTTCCAGGGGGCCTTCGGCTTCAGGGCCGTGGCAGGCGGCGCGATAGGAGCTATGTTCGTCGCCATGCAGAAGGGAATAGCCCGCGGCATCTTCTCCAACGAGGCGGGCCTCGGATCAGCCCCGATCGCGGCCTCCACCGCCAAGGTCGACCATGCCGTCCAGCAGGGCATCATCTCCATGACGGGAACCTTCTTCGACACGATCGTCATCTGCTCCATCACGGGCCTGGTCATCGTCATGTCAGGCGCATGGAAGCCCGAGCTGGGCTTCTCAGGATTCGGCATCACGAACGCCGCCTTCCAGATGCTGCTCCCCCGTATCCCGCAGGTCGCCATCTCCTTCATCCTGATGGTCTGCCTCATCCTCTTCGCCTTCACGACGATCCTGGGCTGGGACTACTACAGCGAGAGATGCATCGAGTACCTCTCCAAGGGGAACATGACCCCGGTCAAGATTTACCGCTGGCTCTACATCGCGGCGGTCTTCATCGGCCCCTACATGACGATAAGCGCGGTCTGGACGATTGCCGACATCTTCAACGGGCTCATGGCCCTGCCGAACATCCTCAGCCTGCTGCTGCTGAACGGTGTCATCGTCAAGCTGACCGACGACTTCTTCAAGGGACAGCGGCTCTACAAGATAGGCTACGACTTCCGCAACAACCCCGTCACTGAGTAGTGCGGGCACATCCGGGCAGGGGTATCCTGCCCGTTTTTTTTATACCGCTAGGCAGTTTCCGTTTCCATCCAGTCCTCCATGCGGAGGAAGGACTTCTCCTGCATGGGCTCGAAGTCAGCCGTGTTGTGCGTGACCAGCACCATGCCGTTGGCTATGGCCGTCGCCGCGATCTGCGAGTCGTAGAATGGAAGGGTTTTTCCGCCGTGTTCCGCACCGGCCTGCATCTCCCCGCATATCCGCGCGGAGAACTTGTCGTAGGGGATGACCTCCATGTTGTTCTCCAGGTTGTCCATGAAACTCTGGATAGTGTTCCTCCGCTTTCCTTCCGGCATTCTGGTCAGGCCCCGGACAAGCTCCTGCCATGTCACGGCGGAAATGGCGCACTGGTTCTTGCGGGCGGTATACAGCGCGAGAAGCTTCCCGTTCGGTGTTTTCTTTGTGAATTCCGACACGATGTTCGTGTCGAGCAGATAGGTTTTCTTCATATTCTTCTCCTCCTGAATTGTGTTAGTCCCATGGATTCCTGTTTGGATCCGGGCATTCCCGCGACGGGGTGACTTCCAGCCCTATGTCATCAAGCTCGTCCGCATGGCTCAACCGCCATTCGCTGAGCCAGTCTTTTTCTTTTGCGGACTTGCTCTCATAATCCGCATAGCTGAGCAGGACCGCGACGGGCTTGTCGTAGCGGGTAAGGGCCACGACCTCCCCTTCCTCCGCTGACTTGACGAGGGCGGAGAAGTTGTTGCGCGCCTCAAAAATCGATGTCGTGCACATTGGAACCTCCTGCGGGGCTGTTTCGGAAGC
>JAFSSU010000057.1 GCA_017450845.1 Treponema sp. | reverse complement strand
TGTCCTTCAGCAGCTCGTTAGCCTTCTTGAGCAGCCGCTTGTCGGACTGCAGGGACAAATAGTCCTCCCAAGCCTCATCCGTCCATTTCTTATCCATCAGTCAACCTCAATCAAATCATGCTGGGTCAACTTTCCTTCTTTAGCGTGCCTGATGGATTCCCTCAGGCGGGCCTGGTTCTCCTCGGACCAGAAGGGGTCGCCGCTGACATTGAACGGGATGCGGTTCTCACGGACGGCGATTTTGGCGAACATGTTCACCGCCGACGACACCGTGAGCCCGATGGACTCGCAGAAGCCCTCGAACGCCGTCTTGGTAAAGTCGTCCATGCGAATGCTCAGTGTTGCCATGTCACACCTCCTGCATACAATGTAACACAACATACGGCAGTTGTCAAGTGAAAGCATCGAAGCTTGATGAAAAGCGCCTGCTTTACCCTCTTAAAGTTGCCGCTTTAACACTGTAAAGTTCCTGCTTTGACACCGTAAAGTTGCCGCTTTGACACCGTAAAGTTCCTGCTTTGACACCGTAAAGTTGCCGCTCTGGTGAATCAACAGGACCGTTTGTGATATGCTTGATTTTCTGTACTAAACATGCTATTCGAAAGGGATGGGGGCGCTTGCAAAATAGCGACCGCCTCCGTTAGCAGGTGTTGCAGCCCGCCCGAGAGTTTCTGTACTCAGGCGGACTTTTCTATGCTCCTAGTTCGCGGCGGCCTTGAAGATGGCCTCCCCGTTCGCCTCAAAGAGGGTGCCCTTCCCCGTGCCGTCGGCAAGGGAAGTCAGGGGCCTCTCCCGCTTGCTGTTGGCGAGGATCATCGGGATTCCGGCCCCAGTGGACTTGCGGGCGGCCTGAATCTTGGTCTTGATGCCGCCGGTACCGAAGGAGTTCGTCTTGCCGAGCGTGATTCCCTTGAGCAGCTCGTCTATGTTCCCTACACATTCCACGAGCCGGGCATCCGGGTTCTCCTTGGGATTGTCCGTGTATACGCCGTCTATGTCGCTGAACAGGAGCAGGAGGTCCGCGCTCCAGAGGATTGCCGTCAGGGCGGACAGGTTGTCGTTGTCGCCGATGGAATTCTCCTCGAAGGAGACCGAGTCGTTCTCGTTGATGATCGGGACGACCCCCTCATCGACCAGCGTAAAGAGGGTGTTCCGCATGTTGAGCGTGTGCTGGTAGTCCTCAAAGTCTTCCTTTATAAAAAGCAGCTGGGCCACGTGCAGGGTCTGCTTCTTGAAAGCCGCCCGCCACTTGTCCATCAGCTCCACCTGCCCGATTGCCGCAAGGGCCTGCCGGTAATGCTGGTCCTTCTTGTGGGCCCAGCCGTCTATGGCGGACGTGCCCGCCACCTGCGCCCCGGAAGAGACGATGATGACCTGCTTGCCCCGGGCTATCAGGGCGGCGCACTCCTCGGCTATCAGGTTCAGGAAGTCTATGTTTATCGTGCCGTCAGTCTTTGCGAGCGAGTTACTGCCGAACTTTATCACGATCTTGCGGGAAGCGGCGATTGTCTCCTGTATGGTCATGGCTTCTTACCCTCAGACGGCGGCTACTTGAGGACGACGCGGATGAACTTCTTCTTGCCCGCCTTCACGACGAACTCTCCGTCATCGTCCGCCTGCGCCGTCGTGATGACAGCCTTCACGTCGCTGACGGCCTGCCCGTTCACGCTCGCCCCGCCCTGCTGGATCAGGCGGCGGGCATCCGACTTGCTCGCGCACATCTTGGTGTTGAAGTAGAGGTCGCAGACGTTCACGCCCGCGTCAAAGTCCGCCCTGGCAAGCTCCACCGTCGGCATGTGGCTCTTGTCGCCCTCGCCGGAGAAGGCTGCCTTCGCGCCGGACAGGGCCTTGTCGGCCTCCTCCTGCCCGTGGATGACGAGCGTCACCTCGTAGGCAAGCCGCTCCTTGGCAGCATTGATGTCGCCCGCGCACAGCTTCTCGATCTCTTCGACCGGCAGGAAGGTGAAGAGCATGAAGAACTTCTTTACGTCCGCATCGGGCACGTTGCGCCAGTACTGGAAGAAGTCGAACACAGAGGTCAGCGACTGGTCCAGGAAGACAGCCCCCTTCTCGGACTTGCCCATCTTCTTGCCGTCCGCCCGCATGATCAGCGGGAAGGTCAGGCCAAAGGCCTGGTGCTCCTCGTTAAGCTCCGTCGTACCGCCGAGCTTGCGCCTTATCAGGTCGACGCCAGCCGTGATGTTGCCCCACTGGTCGGCCCCTCCGATCTGCAGGATCGTGCCGAACTTCTGGTGCAGCATGTAGAAGTCGAATGCCTGCAAAAGCTGGTAGTTGAACTCAAGGAAGGAAAGGCCCTTCTCCAGGCGAATCTTGTACTCCTCGTAGGTCAGCATCTTGTTGACCGAGAAGCATGAGCCTATGTCGCGAAGGAAGTCAATGTAGCGCAGGTCGGCGAGCCAGTCCTTGTTGTTGGCGGGCTGAGCGAGCACGCCGTCAAAGTGCAGGAAGCGGTCCAGCTGGCCGGTGATGTTGACGACGTTCGCGTCAATCTGGTCATAACCGAGCATCTTGCGCATCTCGGTCTTGCCGCTCGGGTCACCGATCCGTCCCGTGCCGCCTCCGACAAGGGCGATTCCGTGATGCCCCGCCTTCATCAGGTGGCGGAAGGCAAAGAAGGGGACCATGTGGCCGATGTGCAGGCTGGGCCCGGTGGGGTCGCAGCCAACGTAGAAGGAAATCGGACCCTTGTCCATGCGTGCGGAAAGGGCCTCCAGGTCCGTGCACTGGTTAAAAAATCCCCTTGCCTGCAGGGTCTCGATCGCTTCATTCATACTAAACTCCTCTACTGAATAAGTGGAAGCAATTCTACCCTTTACGCAGGCTTTTTGCAATGGGGTGGCGGGAATCAGTTCAGCTCGGTCGCGTCAGGGTCGTCGTTCTCGTCAATTCCCGTCCTGTGGCGGTTGTAGTAGAAAAGGGAGACACCTTTGGCGTTCTGCTTCCTGACGTTCTTGACATGATGGCTCTCCGGGCTGATGGCCTCGGCCTCAGCCAGATACCTGGCACAGCTGGCGGAATCCCCCTGCTCAAAGCATATCTGGGACAGATACACGCTCGTAAAGAAGCGGTCACAGCTGTCCGTCGCGCCGTCGTATGCCGCCTGAAAGTACTTGGCTGCCTTCTTCAGGCCTCCGCCGACGAAGCCCGGAGCGTAGTAGAGCCACTGGCCCATCCCCGTGTTGGCGTTCCAGAGGGAAGGATTCTTCTTCAACGCCGCGGCATAGAGATTTTTTACCCGCATCCCGTGGAAAAGCGCGGAGGCAACCGAAAAGCTCATGTAACAGGACATCACGTCGGAAGTCAGTATGTACATCTGGGGGGCAACACCGCCGTTCGCACCCTTCATCTTCTCATGGGAGGCTATGTAGTCCTCGTCCTTCTGCATCTGGTCTTTGAGCGCCAGGCGGACCTCCTTCAGGTCCAGGCCCTCGGTCGCAAAGATGTAGCAGAAAGTCTCCACCTTGTAGTTGCTCTCCCAGAAGAGTTTCTCCTGCTCATAATCAAGTGCCTTGTAGGGCAGGTCCCTGTACACCTCGGCAATGAACGCATCTATCTCCTTGAGGATAACATTGTTGTCGGTGATGCAAGTCCACCGTATCCTGTTGCCGGTGAAGTCCTGATACTTCCGGAGCGTGTAGTCGGAAAGCCTTTCGCCCGCAAAGACGGAAGGGGCTGACATAAGGAGGGCCAGAAGCCCCAGAAAAACCTTTTTTCTCATCACATTCCTCTTTTAGGCACTTGGGGACACCGCTGAAAACCTCAACTTTTTTTGGGATGCCCCTGAACCTTACAACGATAAACAAATGTACGCCCCAAAGGAAACATCCGCACGCAAAAACAATTTGCCAATCCCGCCCTCTTGCTGTAGAATATTGGGAATACAACACAGCAATTGCTTTTGAGGGGTTTGACATGAGCACAGTTTCCCAGGACTACGATGTGAGGAACCTGAAGGACGATTTCGTAAGGCAATACGGCGGCAGCACGGACGACGTGAGGGTTTTCTCGTCCCCGGCCAGGATAAACATAATCGGCGAGCACATAGACTACAACGGAGGAAAGGTCTTCCCCGCCGCAATCGACCGTTACCTCTACGTCGCCATCCGCAGGAGGGAAGACTCCAGGATTACTTACAATGACCTCAAATTCCCCGGCACGTTCAGCTTCGACATCGGCGACAAATTCTCCTATTCCAAGGAGAACGGCTACGCAAACTACCTGAACGGCATCCTGTCAATCCTCAAGCGGCGTGGCTACCAGCTTCCGTCGGGATTCGACATCCTTCTGGTCAGCAACGTGCCCCCGGCGGGAGGAATCTCGTCCTCGTCCGCGCTTGAGTGCGGCTTCGCCTGGGCCGTGTCGGAGCTGTTCGGCCTGGGAGTCAGCCGCAAGGACATAGCCCTGATCGGCCAGCAGAGCGAGCACGAGTTCATGGGAGTCAACTGCGGCATCATGGACCAGTACATCATCGCGACCGGAAAGAAGGACACGGCGGAAGTCCTGGACTGCGCAAAGGTCGAGCACGAGTACGTACCCCTGGAGCTGGGAGACTACCGCTTCGTCGTCATGAACACCCGAAAGAAGCGCCAGCTCGCGGACAGCAAGTACAACGAGAGGCGGAGCCAGTGCGAGGCCGCCCTCAAAATCCTGCAGGACAAGGGGGTGGAAGCGGCGGACCTCTGCTCCCTCAGCCCGGTCAAATGGGAGGCGGTGAAGCACTTCATCTCCGACGGTATATTGCAGAAGCGGGCGAACCACTGCGTCTACGAGAACCAGAGGGTCATCGACGCGGTCGCCGCCCTCAAGGCCGGGGACCTGGCACGGCTGGGCAGGCTGCTCAATGAGTCCCACGCCTCGCTCAAGACAGACTACGAGGTGACGGGCATAGAGCTGGACACCCTCGCCGAGACAGCGCAGAAGCAGGACGGATGCCTTGGCGCACGGATGACCGGGGCGGGATTCGGCGGCTGCGCCATCGCGCTCGTCCACAAGGACAAGGTCGCTTCCTTCACCGGGGCCGTGCAGGAAGCGTACACGGCTGCCATCGGCTACGAGGCGGGCTTCTTCTCCTGCTCAAGCGGCGACGGCGTTAGCGAGGTCAAATAGGAGAGCGGGATGACCGAAGTAGAACTCAAAGCCCGGGTGGATGACCGGGCAACCCTCGCAGGGCGGCTGGACAGCTTTGCCAAACGCGGGCATCACGTCATCCGCGACGACGAATACTGGGGCAAAACCGCCGATGACCGGAACAAAATCCGCATCCGCCGGGAACGATTCATCGCCGAGGACGGAAGCATCGCCAAAAAGGACATCCTCGTCACCTACAAACGCAAGTCCCGCATAAAGGGAGCCGACGGCGTGGAGGCGGAGGCGAACGACGAGAAGGAATGTACGGTCTCCGATGCGACCGTACTGGAAGCATTTCTTTCCGACACGGGCTATTCGATACAGCTGAGGAAACACAAGGATGTGGTGGACTGGCTCGCGGACGTTCCCATTGCGGGCAGCAAGTCCATACGGCTTACCGCGACGCTGGAACTGTGCGCCGTGGAAAAGCTCGGTGACTTCCTTGAAATCGAAATCCTCTCCCCGTCTGACGATGCGAACACCCTTTCAGTCCTGCACGGCGAGCTTGAGAAGCTGCTTGACAGGACGGGAATTCCCCGGGAAAAGATAGAGAACCAATACTACAGCGATATGCTCAGGGACATAGCCCTGAGGACGTGACACCCCGCTCCATCACTCCTTCTTGATGTAGAAGCCCTTCCCCATGTCGTTCATATCGAACAGGCGGAGCTTGTCGTTGAAGCAGTAGCCAGGAGTACAAGGAAGCTCCGCGTCCCCGCACTGGTCTCCCTCCAGGGCGACATAGACGTAAAAGGGCTGCTCCTCGCTGACCAGGCGCTTTTCCACCGGGAAGGAGTACATCGCGGCGGGCAGGAGCCAGTTCCTGTCCCGGAAGGCACAGGATATGGCGACAAAGGCAAGCAACAGGCCCATGGCCTTGCCGCCCGGCCCGGCCATCCCCGGCACGCGCGTACCGTCAGCTTGCAATCTGACCACGCACAGGAGTATGACAGCCAGGACAGCGAGCACCCTCCGCCAGCGCATGAACTCCGCCTGCCAGTGAGGGGCGTTCAGCTCATG
>JAFSSU010000056.1 GCA_017450845.1 Treponema sp. | reverse complement strand
GTCTCTTGCATCCCCGGGCCTCCTTCCTGTATTTTTACTGTTTTCCGCCCCTTTGTCAAGGATGGGGTCCGGCCCGGCGAAAAATCCTTGATGTTTCCGCCCGGCTTAACTATAATGATGCTATGGAATACCTTGTCCTCCTGGGACTCGCAGTCTTCATATTCTTCATGCTCCGCTTCATCGTCAGCTCCGACCTGGAGGAAAAGAAGGCCGGGCTCAGGAAAGCCAATGACGAGGCGCAGAAAAAGGCCGAGGCCCGCGGGCTTCTGGTCAGCTGCCCCCTCTGCTCCAGCCCGCTCGCGAAGGGCGAGGACATCGTAAGCAAGGTCTACCGGCCCATGAACGTCCCCGACCAGCTCTGCACGATAGACGGATGCCCCCACTGCTTTCCAAGACCGGAGCCGGGGCTCAGGCGGGTCTGCCCTGTGTGCGGCAAGGAAGTCCCGCTCAGGACGGGGCACCTGAACGCCCGCCTGTTCAACTACGAGGACGGCAAGAAGCACGTGGTCGTCATGGGCTGCACGGAATGCAGCAAGGGGAACAAGAAGTAGGATATGGGAAGCATCAAGGCAGTCATAGAGATAGGCTCGACGGGCATCAGGATGCTCGTCGCCGAGCTTACGGACGACAAGAAGCGCAACATACTGGACAGGTCCGAGTTCCCCGCCAACATCGGGAGGGACGTGTTCACCTCCCGCTACATCAGCCGCGACACCATGCTGAACGCCATGCGCATCCTGAACCGCTTCGGCGAGCAGCTCTCGTCCTGGGGGCTCACGAGGGACGAGACCCTTGTCCTCGGCACCTCCGCCGTCCGCGAGGCCCTGAACCGCGACCCCTTCGTGGACAGGATAAAGGTAAAGACCGGCTTCACCGTCCGCGTCATTGACGGCATAGAGGAGAACCGCCTGATGTACATCGCGGTGACCGAGTGCCTCAAGGAGGAGAGCTTCCCCGTCCGGCAGAGCAACTCGATTATCCTGGACATCTCCGGCGGTGAGACCGAGATGATGCTGATGGAGAACGGCAGCATCGTCGGGGCGCACTCGCTCAGGCTCGGCACGGTCATCATCGGCCAGCAGGTCAACTCCATGACGGGGAACACCGACGATGAGCTGCGCTTCGTCGCGGAATTTATCAACAACGCCCGCGTCATGCTGAACGAGGAGATGAGCCTGGACAACGTGCAGCAGTTCATCGCCTTGGGCAGGGACATGCAGATCGCGGCGATCGTCGCCGGCGGGAAGCCGATCTCCACTTTCCTCTGGGAGGTGGACAGGGACAAGTTCGACTCGTTCGTGGACGAGATAGAGAATTATTCCGAGGAGGAGTGCGTCGCCCGCTTCAAGGTGAGCCATGCCGATGCCAAGACCTTCCGCATCTCCCTCCTGACATACAGGCAGTTCATCTCTCTGACAAAGGTGCGGACCATCGTCGTCCCCGAGACCTCGATCAGGGAGGGCGCGCTGATTGCCGGGGCAGGGGAGGGCGACGGCGGCCTTAAGAAGGAGTTCTCCGGGCAGATCGTCGCGAGCGCGAGGACCCTGCTCAGGAAGTACAAGGGCGACGAGAAGCATGCCGAGTTCGTCCGCTCGGTCAGCGTCCGGATTTTTGACGAGATGTCCGCCGAGCTGGGCCTGGATGCCCACGAGCGGATGCTCCTGGAGGTGTCCGCCCTGCTGCACGACATCGGTATGTTCATCCGCGCGGAGGACCACAACATCCACTCCTGCTACATCATCAGGCACAGCGAGATTTTCGGCCTGAGCGCGGAGGAGATGAACCTGGTCGCCCTGATCGCCCTCTACCACAAGGGCAAGGCTTCCCCCCAGAACGCGGCGGAGGTCAAGATGCTGCCCCGGGCGAGCCGCCTGACAATCCTCAAGCTCTGCTCCATACTCCGGGTCGCGGACTCCTTTGACCGCAGCCACAGGCAGAGGCTGGGGAACTTCAGCATCTCCTTCTCGCGGGACAGCATCACCTTCCGCATAAAGGGGCACAACCACATGGGGCTGGAGCGGCTCGCCCTGCAGGAGAAGGCGGATTTGTTCGAGGACGTGTTCGGCTACAAGGTCGTGCTGGTGTAAGGAGCTCAGGAGGAACGATATGGCGGAAAAAAAAGAAAGCAAGGGCGGCAGGGCGGGTGCCCGCTGCTTCAACAGGGAGCTCAGCTGGCTTGAGTTCAACGCCCGCGTCCTGAGCGAGGCATTGCGGAAGGATAACCCTCTGATGGAGCGGCTGAATTTCCTCGGCATCGTCTCCAGCAACTTCGGCGAGTTCTTCCAAGTGCGGGTCGCCTCGCTCAAGCGGGAGGCCCGCGTGAATCCACGGCAGAAGGACTCCAGCGGGCTGACTGCCAAGGAGACCCTGGACCTGATTTCCCGGCGCAGCCACGAGATCGTCGCCTCCCAGTACGAGTGCCTGATGGGCGACATCCTGCCCGCCCTCGCCAGGGAGGGCCTGGTCTACGTCCGGCCAAAGGAGTTTACCGCCGCGCAGAAGAACTACGCGGAGGGCTTCTTCCGCCACGAGGTCTTCCCCCTGCTGACCCCGCTCCGCACCGACCTGGACGAGTTCCCCCACATCGCGAGCATGCAGCTGCACGCCGCCTTCCTACTGGACAAGATGCCCGGGGTCCACCGCAAGGAGACGGGCCTTTTGCCCCAGTCCGACACGGATCTGCTCGCCCTCGTGCCGGTTCCGCCCGGCCTCCCCAGGATCGTCTACCTGCCGGGCGAGGACGGGAGCAGGCAGTTTTCCCTGCTCGACGACATCGTGACCCTCTTCGGGCGGGAGCTCTTTCCCGGCTACAACGTCAGGGAGTCGATGGTCTTCAAGCTGGCGCGGGACGCTGACTTTGCCGTGGACGAGGAGGCGGGCGACCAGTTCATACAGGCG
>JAFSSU010000055.1 GCA_017450845.1 Treponema sp. | reverse complement strand
TGGAATTGCGGTAGAAAGCGGCCTGCTTCTCCAGTTCCTGGACATCGGGCACCTGAATTTTGCCGCCCTTGACCTTGATGTTCTGGTCCGAGAAGAGGGCATAAATCGCCTGCTTCTGCTGCGCGGCCTCTATTCCTGCCAAGTTGACCAAATCCTGCGGGGTGAAGTCCGTCTGGAAAGGCGCACCCTTCTCGAAGGGGACCTTGCGGAGCTCCAGCTGAAGGGCCAGCATATCTATCATGCGCTCGCGGCTGTCCGTGAGCTGCCCGTTGAGCAGCTGGCGGTACATGGACCAGATGCGGTCCGCGAGCATCGTGGACAAGCGGGCGATGAAATCCGGCTGGCTTGTTACCATCATGTTGAAGTTGGAGGCATTGACGACCATGACCTTGCAGTCGCTGTGGGTAATCGCGGAGGCTGACCGGGGCTTGTTGTCAAGCAGGGCCATCTCCCCAAACATGTCCCCCTTCTTGAGCATGGCGAGGATAACCTCCTGCCCCTCGATGACCTTGGTAATCTTTACGGTACCGTCCTGAATGATGAACATATCGGGCCCGTACTGGCAGTCGGCGAAAATCATCGAATCTATCGGATAGTTGCGGATAAGGTCGGGCGTGGACTCAAGGTACACGGGATGAGCCTTGCCCTTGAGCCTGACCAGAGCCTTCTTGGCGGCATCGATGTTCTCTCCCTCAGGAAGCCTCTTGAGGTACTGGTAATAGGCGTAGGAGGCTATGTTCAGGCTGCCCTGCTCGTTGTAGTACTCCGCTATGTTGTACAGCTCCTCGGGCGTGTCCGTCGCAGACTTCTTGAGGGTAATCTTGGTCCTCGTATCGTTCAGGAGACGCATCTCGCGGGCGAAGTAGCGGATAATCTTCATGGCTATCGCATTGTTCGTCCGGATGAGCTCTGGATACTGGTCGTGGCGGACGACGATTGTCGTCACGTCCGTCAGGGCCGTTACCGTCTCGGTCTGAGAGTGGCCGGACATACAAGGAATAACGCCCACGAAGTCTCCAGGCCCGAGGTTCTTTACGGATGCCCCCGGAACCGGCATCTCATGGTAGCACTTAACCTTTCCGGTCTGGATGATGTAAAAACGGTCATTAGAATCCGTTCCCTCAACCAAAAGGTACGAGCCTGCCGTAAATTTCACAAAAGATAGCTGCAACATTTCTATATCCTATAAAGCCTGTTTACCGTTCTTATTATCGGTGCAAACCTGCACCGCCCTCATACAAAAATAATCTCCGTCTCGAGCGAGAAGCCGGTCCTCTCCATGACCGCCGTCCTCGCCCTCTCCACGAGGGCCCGTATGTCCCCCGCAGTCGCGGAACCCGTGTTTATGATGAAGTTACCGTGCCAGGGGGCTATCTGTGCCCCGCCGACAGCCAGGCCTTTCAGCCCCGCCTCATCAACCAGCTGGCCCGACGGTTTGCCGAAGCCCCTGTCGTTCTTGAATACGCTCCCCGCGCTCGGCGCACGGAAGTGGCCCTTGTTCCTCCTGTCCTCTACGAAGCCCTCGTTCTCCCGGCGGATGGCACTCTCGTTGTCCTCCGACATCCCCACAGCCTCCACGCAGAAGGTCACGGAGAGGATAAGGGAGCGGAAAGACTGAAAAGGAGATTTCTTGTAAGCCCATTCGCCCCTCTTATTATGATACACTTTCGCCAAGTTCGCAAGTGCAAAATCATCTGAAACGCATTTTTCTGCCCGGATTCCGTCCAAATCAATGTAGGAGACGCTCTCTATCAGGTCGCCCGCGCTGACCCCGTAGCAGCGCGCGTTCATGTAGGCAGCCCCGCCGGCTGTCCCGGGCAGGCCCGCAAAGGAGGAGAGCCCCCTCAGGCAGTTTTTGGCGCAGAATTCGGTTATGGCGTCGAAGCGGGCCCCGCCGCCGGCAGTGAGCAGGCCGTCCCCGTAGGAAATGCCGTCCAGCCGCTCCAGGGAGACGACCAGGGCATCCAGCCCCCCGTCGCCGACGATTATGTTGCTGCCCCCGCCCAGGACGAACAGCGGCAGGCCGGCACGGATGGCGGCACAGGCGGCATAGGCGGCGGACTCCGCGTCATCGGGGACGGCAAGGGCGGCAGCGGGCCCGCCCACCCGCATCGTCGTCCGGGGCGCAAGGGGCTCCCCGCAGAGCATCTTCCCCCTGAAGCGGGGAGACTGCCCCAACCCCCGCGCGAAGGAAACGATTTCTTCCATAATATACCATTCTAGCCGATTTCCGGCGGACAAACAAGCCCTGCAGCGGCTGCCCGCCGGTTACCCCACTTGATTTGCCACGGCTTTTCGGCTACCATTTCCCCAAGATGAAGCAGCAGGCAGACTTTACGACGATTTACTCGGACAGCGATATCATAGTGGTGAACAAGAGGAGCGGCCTTCTGGTGGCGCAGGACCGCTACGATGACCAGACCCCCCGCCTGGACCTTGCCGTGCAGAAGGAAGCCGGGGAAATATGGGCCGTCCACCGGATAGACAAGGACACGAGCGGTCTGGTCGTCTATGCCCGGAACGCGGAGGCGCACAAGAGCCTTTCCGAGCAGTTCGAGACGAGGGAAGTCCACAAGACCTACCACTGCCTGGTCAACGGAAGGCCGGTCTGGAAGGAATTCCTTGCGGACTACCCCCTCCAGGTGGACGGGGACAAGCGGCACAGAACAATCGTCGCAAAGTGCGGAAAACCCTCCGTCACCGAATTCCGCCTCATCGGGGCATGCGGACCCTTCAGCTGGCTTGAGGCATGCCCGAAGACAGGCCGCACACACCAGATACGCGCCCACCTGAGGGAAATGAAGCTTACGATTGTCGCCGACCCCCTCTATTCCGGCAACCAGCGGGGAATCTACCTGAGCGACTTCAAGCGCAAATGGAACGGCAACGAGGACGAGGAGAGGCCATTGCTGGACCGCCTTGCCCTGCACGCATACTCCATAAAATTCCGGCATCCTTCCAGCGGGGAGGAAGTCAGCTTCACCGCCCCCTACCCCCGCGACCTGGAGGCGGTCAGGAAGCAGATGGCCAAAATCTTCAAGGTTGACCCTCTCGCCTGCGGCAACGGAGCAGGAGAGACAAGCCTGTGAGACTCATGGCCCTGTTCCTGGCGGTCGTACTGCCCCTGCTCGTACCGCAGCCCGGGACCGCCAGGGACAGTACGGCAAAAAAGGGGGATAAGCCCCGCAAGGAGCACGAGTTCCATCTCTTCATCGAGCCCGAGGCCTACTATCTCTACGGGGAAGAGGACGAATATGTCTTCCTGGACGACACGAAGAACAGCGAGGGGACTCTCAGCAAGCTGGAGTGGCAGGAGCGGGACGTAAAGCTCTACGGGGGCAAGATAGGAGGGAGCTTCGACAGCTTCGGGCTGGAATTCCAGATACATTCCGCCATCAGGGGCGACTCCGGCGAGATGTACGACTCCGACTGGGTCAACCTGGACGACGTGAAGACCCACTACTCAGTGAACAACAACGAGCTGGACAGCTTCTTCCGCCTGGGTGTCATGGCATACTTCGACTTCCACCCGTTCAGTTCCTTCAGGGGCATCTCGCTTGCCCCGACGGCGGAGTTCGCCTACAAGAACATCCTGTTCTCCTCCACGAACATCGAGGGCTGGTACGGGGTACAGGGCAAGGACGGGATTTATTCCTCATGGGACTCCCCTAGCGCAATCCACTACCCCAACAAGAAGTCAATCCTGCTCGGCGTGGACTACGAGAAAATCGTCTTCTATACCTTCATCGGCGGTCAGGCCAAGCTGGACCTTGTGAACGGCAGGCTGCACCTGACCGTCGGCGGCGCGGTCTCACCTTACAGCTACGCGAAGACCGAGGACAAGCACTTCGCCAACAACGACCGGACAAACTACGAGTACTACAGGGACTTCATAAACATAGTTTTCAAGACTTTCAAAGGAAATTTTTCCACTTTCTTCGATATCAATGATATAATATCACTAGGCCTGAACGGGACCGGACAGATAGGCCGGACCTCGCAAGGTATCATGACCAAGCTCAATCCGGAAAAAGGCTGGCGGAGATATGAAGGCAACTGGGGCGGTGTCTCCGAATACGGCTTCCAGATTGGCGCGGGCATCAGGATTAACATCTTTTAGGAAGGATGCAGGACATGAAAAAGATTATCACGATAAGCCGCGAATATGGCTCGGGCGGGCGTTCCATCGGCAAGAAAGTCGCCGACAGGCTCGGTATCTCCTTCTATGACAGCGAGATCATAGACATGGCGGCGGAGACTTCGGGCCTTTCCAAGGAATTCATCAGCAGGACGGAGCAGAGCATCTCGAGCGGCCTGCTCTATACCCTGCTCCTGGGGACAAGCTATGCGACCCCGGGGACGACGGGGCTCCACGCGGGGACAAGGGCGTCCATGAGCATTCCCCTCGCCGACCAGGTGTTCAACGCCCAAAGGCAGGTCGTAATCGACCTTGCCAAGAAAGGGCCATGCGTCATAGTCGGCCGCTGTTCTGACTACATCCTGACCCACACCGAGGAGATAAACAAGGACGATGTCCTCAACGTGTTTATCTATGCCCCCCTGGAATTCAAGGCAAAGCGCGCGGTGGAGCTGAAAGGGCTGGACGAGGCTAACGCCTGGAAGGACGTGAAGCTCATCGACAAGCGGCGGGCCAACCACTACAACACATTCACTGAGCAGACCTGGGGGGACAGGAAGTACTACCATGCCCTGCTCAACAGCTCGCTCTTCGGCATCGACGGCACCGCCGACATCATCGTGAACCTGGTACAGCACACATAGAACCCAGACTGACGGAGGATTTATGGCAAAGCACTCGGACAGCGACATCCGCTCGCTCGTAAAGAACATGACGCTCAAGGAGAAATGCTCCCTCCTGTCGGGCGAGGATTTCTGGCACACCAAGGCCGTGGAGCGGCTGGGCATACCGGCCATAATGGTCAGCGACGGGCCGCACGGCCTTCGCAAGCAGGACGAGAGCTGCGAGGGCGGCAGCGAGAACGACAGCATCAAGGCGGTCTGCTTTCCGGCGGCATGTGCGACGGCGAGCTCTTTTGACACGGACGTGATGCGGCGGCTCGGCGAGACCCTGGGCGATGAGTGCCAGGAAGAGAACGTCTCCACGATCCTCGGGCCCGCCATAAACATAAAGCGGTCCCCCCTCTGCGGACGCAACTTCGAGTACATGAGCGAGGACCCCTACCTGGCAGGAGAGCTCGCCGCCTCCTACATAAACGGGGTGCAGTCCAAAGGGGTCGGCGTGTCGCTCAAACATTTCGCGCTGAACAACCAGGAGTACAGGCGGCTCACATGCTCGTCCAACTGTGACGAGCGGACCATGCGGGAAATCTACCTCGCCGCCTTCGAGACTGCGGTCAAAAAGTCCCAGCCCCGGACGATAATGCACAGCTACAACCTGATAAACGGGACCTATGCCGGAGAAAGCCGCTGTCTGCTCCACGAGGTCCTGCGCAAGGAGTGGGGATTCAAGGGGGTCGTCATGAGCGACTGGGGGGCTGTCAGCAGCCGCGTCGCCGGGGTCAAGGCCGGTGGTGACCTGGAGATGCCCGGACACGGCGGCGTGAACGACAAGAAAGTGCTCAAGGCCGCCCGCAAGGACAAGAAGCTTGCCAAGCGCATAGACGAATCCTGCTTCCGCATACTGCGCTGGGTTTACGATTCCATTGACGGCAGGCAGAAGGGCAGCTTCGACTTTGAGAAGCACCACGAGATTGCCCGCCAGCTGGAGGAGGAGTCTATCGTCCTGCTCAAGAACGACGGCATGCTTCCCCTCCCCGCCCACAGCGAGTTCGTCCTCATCGGAGAGCTGGCCAAAAAGCCCCGCTATCAGGGCGGCGGGTCCAGCCACATCAACTCAATCACGGTCACGTCCGCATCTGAGGCATTCCAGAAAGCGGGGGCATCATTCTCCTACGAGCAGGGCTATATAATAGAAGAAAAAGAAGGGGACGGGGAGAAGTCCGCCGGGCTCCTTGCCGCCGCCGTCAGCGCCGCCAAGAAATGCGGCAAGGCCGTCGTCTTCGCCGGACTGCCGGACTCCTTCGAAAGCGAGGGCTATGACCGCAAGCACCTGGACATGCCCGCCAACCAGAACAAACTGATCGACGCGCTCGTGGATGCTGGGGTCAAGGTCACGGTCGTCATGCACAACGGCTCGCCCGTCGTCATGCCCTGGAGGGACAAGGTCAGCGCAATCGTTGAGGCATATCTCGGGGGAGAGGCCGTCGGCGAGGCAGTCGTCAACATCCTGACCGGAAAGGTGAACCCCTCAGGCAAGCTTGCCGAGACATTCCCGCTCAGGCTGGAGGACACGCCGTCGTTCCTGACATTCGCGAACGACAGCCGGAACTGCGAGTACAGCGAGGGAGTGTACGTGGGCTACCGCTGGTATGACACGCGCAAGATGGAGGTGGAGTACCCCTTCGGCTTCGGGCTCAGCTACACGACATTCGAGTATTCCGACCTGGAGCTGAACAGCGACTGCATCACCGACGGCAAGAAGGGCAAGAACAAGATTTCTGCCAGAGTCACCGTCAGGAACAGCGGCACGGTGGAGGGCAAGGAAGTCGTGCAGCTCTATGTCTCCGACAAGACAGGCTTCGTCCCCCGCCCGGAGAAGGAGCTGAAGGGCTTCAGGAAAGTCAGCCTCAAGCCGGGCGAGAGCGTCCGCGTCGAGTTCACGCTGGACAAACGGAGCTTCGCCTATTACGACACCGCGCTCGGTGACTGGTACGCGCCCTCCGGGACATACGAGATTCAGGTCGGCTCTTCCAGCCGCGACATAAGGGCCGTTGCCCCCGTCGTGTTCAAGACGACGGTCAGCATCCCTGTTGATATAGGCCCCAACACGACGATCGGCGACCTGCTCGGCAACAAGAAGACCCGCAAGGTGATAAAGGCCTTCCTTTCCAAAGTGATGGAGAAGAGGAACGACAGCGAGGCCGCCCGCGAGGCAATCACTGACGAGATGATAGAGCAGTCGCTCGACAGCACGCCCCTGCGCGGCCTGTACATGGCCGGGATGCACGTCAAGAAGAAAGTATTCCGCCGCCTTGTCGAGGATTTGCTGGACAGGGAATCATAATGAACGTCAACATAATCGAGATGCCCCTGGACTTCGGAGGCAGAAGGCACGGCTCGGACATGGGGCCGTCGGCAATCCGCCTCGCGGGGATAAAGGACAAGATTCAGTCCCTCGGCCACACGGTCGTGCCTCCTGCCCCGCCCATCCCGGTCGTGCCGCAGGAGTATGCGGACGCGGGGAACAACCCCAAGGCAAAGTACCTCCTCCCCATCGTGACGGCCTGCGAGTCCCTCGCCGCCCACGTGGAGGCTTCCGTCAAGAAAGACGAGTTCCCCCTGGTCCTCGGGGGCGACCATTCAATCGTGCTCGGCAGCCTCGCTGGAATCGGCAGCTGGTGCAGGGAGAAAGGGCTCCGCCTGGGAGTGCTGTACGTGGACGCGCACGGCGACTTCAACACCGCGGACACGTCCCCGTCCGGCAACATCCACGGCGAGTGCCTTGCGGCGAGCGCGGGCTACGGGCTGCCGGAGCTTGTGAACCTGTACAAGGAAGGGCGCAAGGTTGACCCGGCAAACATCTGCTTTGTCGGGACGCGCGACCTGGATCCGGGAGAGAAGGCCCTGATGCACGAGGCCGGGGTGACTTGCTTCACAGTCAGCGACATAGACCGGATGGGATTCTCCGAAATCCTCAAGAAAGTCCGGCTCTTCTTCAAGACCCACTGCGATGTCGTTCATATCAGCTTTGACATGGATGCCTTTGACCCGTCAATCGCGCCGGGTACCGGCGTGCCCGTGCCGGGAGGACTGACCTACCGGGAGGGGCTGCTCCTCATGGAGGAGATGGAGACGCTGGGCATGGTCAAGTCAATGGAGATTGTAGAGGTGAATCCTATCCTGGACGACAGG
>JAFSSU010000054.1 GCA_017450845.1 Treponema sp. | reverse complement strand
AAGGGGGAGGACATTCAGGTCATCACCAAGGAGACCGCCTTCATCATGCAGGAGCTGCTCAAGAAGACTGTGGAATCCGGGACGCTCAACTATGGGTCCAACTTCGACGCGACTGCATGGACGATAGGCAAGCGGAAGGGACAGGGAAGCAAGTTCAAGTTCAAGAACATGAACGGGGACGACTTCACCATGCCGGCGGCGGGCAAGACGGGAACGACCCAGAACTGGGCGGACGCATGGACGGTCGGCTTTACCCCCTACTACACGGCGGCCTTCTGGTTCGGGTTCGACAAGCCGGGCCAGTCGCTCGGCCTGTCCCTGACGGGCTCCACGCTGGCAGGCGTAGCCTGGGGCGACTTCATGCACGAAGCAAACAAGGGCAAGGGCTACAAGCCCTTCACGGACACGATTCCCGAGGGCATCGTCAAGCTGGAGGTCTGCTCGGTAAGCGGGGACCTGCTGACCGAGGCATGCGGGAACCACAAGATAACGGCATACTTCCTGAAGGGAACAGAGCCAGACAAAGAGTGTACCCGCCACAGCTACAATGCGAGCAAGACGCTCGGAATACAGAGGCTCAGGAGGGAGCGGTACAAGTCAGGATTCGGCTTCCAGTTCGAGGACAACGGAAAAGACTCTCCCCTCGCCATGCCCGACCTGAAATTCCTCTCGAGCAGGAGGCCCGTCGTTAAGGAAGAAGAGCAGGAGGAAGAAAAGAGCACCGGCTACTCAAGCTTCTGGGAACGTTTCAGCAGAAGGAGGAGCGGCGGAAGCCAGCAGAATCCTGATGAGACTGACAGCACGGGCGAGGAGGACTTTGCCAACGGGCTTCTGGAAGAGGACGAAGAGGACTTCGGCAACAACCTGCTGGACTAGCGGAGGCAACAAAGAGCAATGCTTGTCAAGATAAGCGACATAAAAGTAAAGAAACGAATCAGGCAGGACTTGGGCGACATTGATGCCCTGAAGGACAGCCTGAAGGCTTACGGGCTTCTGAACCCGATTACCCTAAACGCCGACATGGAGCTCGTTGCCGGGCAGCGCAGGCTGGAGGCAGCAAAGGGAATCGGCTGGGAGACGATAAACGCCGTTATCCTGGACAAGGGTGTGGACAAGCGCAGGCAGCTGGAGCTGGAGCTGGAAGAGAACAACCAGCGCAAGGACTTCAGCGAGGACGAGCTCATGGCGGGCTACGAGCGTCTTGAGAAGCTCAGGAATCCGTCGCTTTTCAGAAAAATCATGGATTTCTTCATGGAGCTCTTCGAGCGTCTCGCCAAATGGCTTAAGGCCCGCTTCGGCAAGAAGGGGAAGAGGCCGTTCCTTCCCCCCGCCCCTCCCCCGCTGGGTCCGGCCGGTTCATCAGCGCCGGATCTTCCGCAATAAGCTGGCACCGTAACCCTTGCAAAACATGGGTTTTGGATATAAAATATTCGTGTAATGATTCATAAGAGGATAGAGCTTCCCGCGCGGGAAATCACAGGAAGCAAGGAGAGGCGCTTTACCCCCTCCGTCACGACATATATAATAGAAAACAATGATGAGATTGACAGGAACAGGAGGAGGCCTGTCATCATCATCTGTCCAGGAGGGGCATACGGATTCAAGAGCTTCCGTGAGGCGGAGCCGGTCGCCCTTCGCATGATGGCACTGGGCTTCAATGCTTGCGTGCTGGACTACTCGGTCGCCCCCATGGACTTTCCGGCAGCTTTCATGGATTTGTGCGAGGCCGTCTTCTACATACGGAGCCATGCGGATGAGCTGAACAGTGACCCGGAGAAAATAGTCGTTTGCGGCTTCTCCGCAGGCGGCCACCTAGCGGCCAGCCTCGGCGTTTGGTGGGATTCCGGCATGGTCGAGCAGTATCTGCCCTACAAACGCGAGGAAGTCAGACCGAACGCCATGCTCCTGGGATATCCGGTAATAAGTTCGGGAAAATTCGCCCATCAGGGGTCCATCGCAAACCTCCTGGGAAGCAAGTTCGGACTCTCCGAACTGATGGACAAGGTATCGCTGGAGAAGAACGTCTCCTCCTCCACCCCGCCGACCTTCATCTGGCACACGGCGAATGACGACTTGGTTCCCGTCCAGAACAGCATGCTTTTCGCTTCCGCTCTCGCAGAGCACGAAGTGGCATTCGAAAGCCATATCTTCCGGTCCGGCTGCCACGGACTGTCATTGGCGAGCCGGGAGAGCACGGGAACCCCGGTTTTGGTCGAGGCCGACGTGGCAGTCTGGCCCGAGATGTTCCAGAAGTTCCTGAACGGACTTTTCAAGCAAAATTAAAGGCTTTTTGCCTTATACGGTTTATAATATGAAGGTTTCTTGCCGATAAAGACAACGAGGGAAAGTATGAACGCTGTCAAAACAAATTCGATTACTGCAGAGCAGAAATTCTCATCCGATGTGATGCTGGACAAGGATTTTCTTTTGCTCCCCTCCGGCTGTGTCTTCACAGGGGACCAGCTAAAAGACCTCGCGGACTGGGGCTTCGAAGAGGTGTACACGGAAGGAAAAACCGTCGCAACCGCCCCGGCCCCACAGGCAGCGGCCCCGGGAGCAGCTGCCAAGGGCGTGAACAACAAGATAGCGGCGGACATAGACGCAAAGACCGAGACCGTTGACGTGAATGACTTCATGAGCGGCGGCGATGAGAAGCCCGTCAAACAGCTGGCGAAAGAAGCACCCTCCAAGGAAGAAGAGGAGCAGGCTGCCGCAGAGCCCGAAGGGATAAGCAGTGACGAGTACGAGAAGGCAAAGGTCACCTACAAAGAGTTTGCCAGCTACATAAGCTCTGTCTACACCTTCTATGCGACCAACAAATCATTCAATATGCCGGAGATAAGCCAGAAGATGAGCGAGCTGTGCGAGTTCGTCAAGAGCAACAGGCGGCACGTCCTCAGGATAATCTCCACCCCCGACATGAACGAGAAGAATTTCATGGTCAACCACAGCCTCCGAAGCACGATCGTCGCAGTGGCGATTGCACAGAGGCTGAAATTTCCTGAGGACAAGCTCCTGGAGCTTGCGACCGCGTGCATGCTGCACGAGATAGGCATGATTCTCCTCCCCCCGCAGCTCTACCTGACGGACAAGCCCCTCTCCCAGCCGGAGAAGGTTATGATGAACACGCACCCCATCGTCAGCTTCAATATCCTCAAGCAGGCGAACTTCTCGCTGAACATACAGCTCGCCGTCCTGGAACACCACGAGAGGATGAACGGTTCGGGCTACCCCCGCCACGTGACCGGCGACAAGATTTCCATTTACGCAAAGATTATAGCGATAGCGTGCTCATTCGAGGCAATTTCCGCCCCGCGTGGCTACAGGGACGAACGGTCCACGTTCGAAGCCCTCATAGAGCTGGTGCGCAACTCCAACCGCCAGTACGATGATACGATAACGAAGGCCTTGCTCTACAGCATCTCCCTCTATCCTATAGGGGTCTACGTCTACCTGTCCAACGGAAAGATTGCCCAGGTCGTCGACGTGGCGGAGGGCAACCCAAAGACACCCTTCGTTCAGGTCATCGACACGGGCAATGCGGAGGCCCCCTTCCAGATTGACGGTATCAAGACAAGGATAATGCGCGTCCTGAACAAGAACGAGGTGGACGACATGCTCAAAGCCATCAAGAAGATGGGAGGCAAAGGCTTCTAGGAAATAGCGCTGTTGATTGCTTCTATGCGGTCTATGACCTGTATGAAGGAATCAACAAGCTCCGGGTCAAACTGATGCCCGGCCTCCTTTCTCAGTTCCTTCAGCGTATCGTCCAAAGACCACTCAGCCTTATAGTACCTTCTGTGCCTGAGGGCATCGTATACGTCCGCAAGGGCGACGATGCGGGCAGCAAGGGGAATTCTCTCGCCGGAATAGGCCTGCTCCACATCCGTCGGCATCATCGTCTCCGCCTCGTAGGCTGTATAGTCGAAGTTCTTGGGGTAGCCGACGCAGCCTCCCTCCCAGCGGTCGTGGTGATGCAGGCATACGTCCCGCGCCATCTTGTCCAGTTCTGTCTCTACCGGGGTAAAAATCTGCGCGCCGATACAAGTATGCCCTTTCATGACTGCCCGCTCCTCATCGGTCAGGAGCCCCTGCTTTTTCAGAATCTTGTCGGATACGGCGACCTTGCCTACGTCATGGCACTTGGCGGCAAGCTTGAGGTTGTCGCGGAAGCGGTTCCGTTCCTTCTCAGGTATGTCCCTATTGGCGGCATAGCGGTCATAAATCTCCAGGGAAAAGCTAGAGACCCGCTCGACATGCGCCCCGGTCTCGCGGGGGTCACGGTAGTTCGCCATCTTCACCAGGCGTTCAATCAGCTGCTTGGTGAAGTACGCCTGCTCGAAGACCTGGGTGACGCTCTCGGCGAAATATGATATGTAGAACTCAGTCTCCTTACTGAACGGAATGACCTTCCCTGTCTCATCCATCGCGTTGATTATCTGCATGACGCAGGGAACAGAGCCGTTGGAGAGGGAGAATGGCATGGTCAGCATGGACTGCGTATGATAGCCGGTCGTTATGTCGTTCACCTTGTCGAAGTTGTAGGGTCTCTTGACCAGTTCGTCCCCGTCCATGATGTACTCGTCCATGTTGTACACATCGGGAATGTTGACGGTCGTCTTATTCAGCGCACTGTAGCCGGATATGGAGCGGGCATTGACCGGGACGATGAAGGAAACGTAAGGAAGCTTCTCGCCCGGGGCAAGCTTGCGCTGCTGGGTATCATTCTGGCTATAGAGAATCTTGAGCAGGTTCTTGCCCTCGTCAAAGTCATAGATGGAGCCGGCATCAGCATTGGCAATCTTCCGTGCCGCGGTCAGGGTGTTCTCCAGAAGGATGTCTATATCCTTAATCAGCGCCAGCTGCTGGCGTATCTCTGTTATCTGCTTGAGCTTGCTTTCACTTGGGTTAAAAGATATATCAGACATTTTGACATATTCTATCTTTTCGCAAGCAAATTTTCAATAGAAATCACGGGAATCAGTTTTTGCGCCCCCTGTGGCTACATGCGGCCCCGCAGGAGGAACAGCCGCAACCGCACGAAGCACACGAACCTCCCTTCCTCCGCCCCCTGATCAGGGAACAGATGATTGCGATGACGACCGCCAGCAAGGCAAGGCCCACAAGTATCGTACCACGCATATCCCCTCCCCTGTCAGACGATGATTTTCTGGGCCATCTCGCGGCTCACGGCAATCCGGCTGTCCATAATCCGGACGATAAGGTTCCCCCCTATCTTGGAGACTACGGTCACGGAAGCTCCGGCGACGAAGCCAAGGTTCTCCAGAAAGCGGCGAACTTCCTCGTTTCCGTTGATTTTCTTTATAAGAAACTGCTCATCCGGGCTCACCATGGTCAGTGGCATTTGTTATTCCTCCAATACACCTTACGATAGACTCTGCTAACAAAAATGTCAAGTATCTCACATAACAAATTTCCCCTTGATTAAAAAAAAAAGCGTACTATAATAGAAGCTTATGGAAAATAACAAGAGTTTCTCCGTTGCAGTCACCATGGTTGCAATCCTGCTCGGACTGGCTGCGGTCGTATGCGGATCCAGGGCAATGTTCCACATGGAAAGCGAAAAGGAACTTACGCAGCTCGCAAAGATACGTAGTCTTGGCTTCGATGCGAACCTGAACTCGGAGCTTAAGCTGGCGGAACAGATGGCGATATCACCGGTCATCATCGAATACATGGAAAAGCCATCCGACCCCGGGCTTGCAAGCCGGGCGCAGGCGGAGATTGAAGCTTTCCAGCAGAATTTCAAGGGCAAGAACACATTCTCCATCTCGGACAATGACCTGCTCTACTATTCCAACGGCAAGGTCCTGTACACGCTGGACAAGTCCGACCCTGCCAACTCATGGTTCTCCGCCTGCCTCTCGCTGGACCTTCCCTACACCTTCATGGTCAGCTATGACATAGCCCTCAAGAAAACCATGCTCTGGGTGGACGCAATCGTACGGAACAAATCAGGCAAAGGCATAGGCCTCATCGGAACCGGCATAGAGCTGTCCGACTTCGTCAACCAGATGTACCGGGAGAAAAGCAACGGGGAAGAGATGTTCTTCTTCAACGCCGACAAGGAAATAAGCGGCGCGAAGGACACCTCGCTCCTAGAGAAGCATGTCATCATAACAAGCCAGATACCTGCGCTTGAGGGCAAGGAACTCTTTCCCAAAGACGAAATACGATTCAACACCTTCTCGGGAGAATACCTGCTCAAGCCGATTCCATCGGTCGCCTGGACGATGGTCCTGTACAAGCAGTTCACCATGCCTGAGCTGCTGAGGAACGCCGTCATCCCCTTCTCCATCGTCCTGATACTGACGGTCATCATCCTCATCGCATACGCTATGACCAGCCTGTTCAGGCCGCTAGGTGAGGTGCAGAACACTGTCAGGAACATAGCCTCAGGCGACGCGGACCTGACCCGCCGCCTGGACACGAACATCCGCACACCATTCCGGTCCATCCATGCCATCGTGGACGCTTTCAATACCTTCATGGAAAAAATGCAGGGAATGATGCGGGGACTCAAGGCAACCGGAATACAGCTGGATACGGTTTCAGAGACAATGAAGTACAGCGTCTCCTCCGTATCGGACTCCATGACGAACATCCGCACGAGCATAGGCAGCGTCCAGCAGCAGATAGAGAGCCAGGCCGCTGGCTTCGAGGAGACCGCCTCCGTCGTCAAGGAGGTCGCCTCAAGCATCGCCACGGTCAACGACATGATAGACTCCCAGAGCAGGAGCATCCACGACTCTTCCGCCGCAGTATCCCAGCTGGTCAAGGGAATCGAGCAGATAAGCCTCTCCATGGAGACGATGGCCTCATCCTTCGCCCTCCTGGACAAGGAAGCCCAGAGCGGAATGGCCAAGCAGGAGCGGGTCAACGAGCGGATTTCCCAGATTGAGCAGCAGTCCCAGATGCTGCAGGAAGCCAATACCGCCATAGCCTCCATCGCCGAGCAGACAAACCTTCTCGCGATGAATGCCGCCATAGAGGCTGCCCATGCGGGAGAAGCAGGAAAGGGATTTGCTGTCGTCGCCGACGAAATCCGTAAGCTCTCGGAAACGTCTTCCGGTCAGTCAAAGACAATCGGTGACCAGCTCAAGAACATACAGGACAGCATCGGCGAGATAGTGTCTGCCTCCCAGGAGTCCAGCGCGGCTTTCTCCGGCGTATCGGGCCGCATCCACGATACGGACGGTTTGGTCCGTTCCATCAGGGAGTCGCTGGAAGAACAGAACACAGGTTCCCGCAGCATCATCAGCTCGCTTTCCAGCATGGACAAGAACACTGCCGACGTGCGCGGAGCTTCAGCCCGTATGGCCGAGGGCAGCAGCCAGGTCCTGGACGAGATGAACCGCCTGCGCGACTCCGTGGAGGCAGTCCGCGACAGCATGGCCGCCATGTCCGACAGCGCACATAGCGTCGTCAAGAGCGGCGGTCAGCTGGACTCCAGCGTGGAGGAGATGGACAGCACGATAAACCGCTTCGGTGCCGACATCAAGCGGTTCAAGACGGAGTAGGAACCGTT
>JAFSSU010000053.1 GCA_017450845.1 Treponema sp. | reverse complement strand
CAATATGTGCGGGAACGTGCAGGAGTGGTGCTGGGACTCCTACGGCAAGAACGGCTCCAAGAGGTCTCTCCGAGGGGGCAGCTATAGAAGCAGCGCAGAGGACTGCACCATATACTCCCGTGACGGAGCGGAGCCAGACGCAAAAGGCGGGCCTACGGGGCTTCGCCTCTGCCGCTCGCTTGGCCGCAAGAAGAAGGGGATTGTCGGAAGCATAATCGACTTTATCCTCGGGCTGTTCTCATAGGTGGAAGCCTTCCCCGCCCGCTTGGGCGGGGATTTACAACCGTGCAACCGGGGTCAAAATGTCGGCTTCTGCATCGCCCCGCCAGCCCGGCTGACCTGGACACCTGTTATCAGCTACTATGACTGCCCTGCCGCAGATTCTGCGACAGGGGCCAGCCTTGCCGCGTACTTCTCCCGTTCGTCCGCCGGGATTTTCAGCGCGTCCATTGCCTGAACAGCCGTAAGCTTCAGGCTGTCCATCAGGTTGCGGAGGGCATTTTCCTGACCTTTTGTCAATCCATCCGCCCATGCTTCTTTCAGTTTCTTCCGGGCTTCTCTCTGCATGGCTTCCCTGTGAATTGCCTCAAAATCAACGCCGAATAAAAACATGCTGTTCACCTCCGCCTTGTGCTTCCTCATAAACTCCGCGAGCTTCCCGCCCCTCCTAATGCATTCAATAACCGCTGCGTCTACAGCCTTTGTCAGCGGCAGACCTTCCGCCTGTCCCTGCCGTATGTCCGCGATGAACGCCGCATAGTCGCCCAAGAGCGTGCAACGCTCCAGTATGCCGGTGTTGTGTCCGGCGTTCACGTTGATGACGTGAGCCGTCCACTCGTAGCCCTCCGCCGCTTTCGCAAAGGCTTCGGACAGCCGCAAGTCCGTCTTCTCCACCTGCTTTTCCGTCCCGTTATAGAGGACGAAGTAGCTTGGGGAGGGAATTTTCACCAGCGAGCTGGAATGTACGTCCGCTTTGTGCCGGGCAAGCCATCCTGCATACTCGGCGGCAAAGTAGAGGAGTCCGCGGAGCGGCATGTTCGGATTCCAGCTACCCTGCTGCTCGAACAGGGCGAGAGATGCTTGGACGCAGACCGCACAGTCATTTTTCTGCGACAGATAGACCGCATCCTCCAGCGTCACGATTTCAAGCCCGTCCGCATCCGTGTACGAGCTTCCCGTCAGGGCATTGTAGAGCGACAGGGCGTTCTCCTTGTCCGAGAACAGGCGGCAGAAAAGGCTGTCCTTGTGGTTCCGGCGGGCACGCCCCCTTCCGCCTCGTCCTGGCCTTCGCCTTCCGTCCCTGCTTGCTCCCGGCGGGCACACCACGTGAGCCGCCACTGGGGCGGACTTTCCTGCCCGGGGACGGTGTCCCGGGGCGCTCCTTGTGTTCAGCCATATCTCAGGCCTCCTTCAGTATAGGGCATCACCTCAAAACACACAAGCGTTTTTTGGGGTGATTGCCGGGTCAGCGACACGCTGCCCATAGATACTATCTGTAGCAGGTCTGCAAAAAATACAAATTCAAGGGAAAGTTTTTGATTTTCTGGTATAAATAATGAATCCCCTGACATAGACTGTGGCATTATCCGCACGTCCGCTTTCTCCCCGTCCGCTTGGGGAGACCGGGGCGGTCAGTCGGAGAGGTTCAGGTATATCCTGTGCGTCGCCTCGGAAGCTCCTGAGCTGCGGACCTCGATCTTGGTATCCCACCCGTTTCTTTTCGCGCTTGCGAGGTCGCTCAGGCTGACTGTCGTGTTCACCTCGGAAACGTCGTCATCGTGGTCACCGGTGTCGTCCTCATACATGCCCTCGGATTTGTAGGACATATAGTCCGTCTTGCTGCTCAGCGTGAACTCCAGGTTGTTGTGGTCGAAGCTGTCCCAATCGTACTGCTTGAAGTTCGCGTTGCTGAACGTCCTGAGCGTCTGGAAGCTGCCGTTTTTGCCCAGGGAGACTGTCCCATATATCTCGTTCGTGTCCCCGGCAAGCCCGTCATCGAAATGCAGGTAGAGCGCGCAGTCGCCGACGGACACCGTCACAGGCTTGATGGATGCCCGGATGTACTTGGTCACGGTGACATCCGTGCAGTAGTCCTTGGAGACCGTTATCGTGATGCTGCTGTCGCCGTCCGGCACGACTTTGCGGCTGACGGAGCTGTTGTCCGTGTAGGGGCCGCCTGTCAGTCCCGACACCGTCAGCTTGGAGTGCCCGCCGGTCGCGGCGTTGTCGCCCGTGTATGTGTTGGTCACCGTGACGAGCAGGTTGCTGTAGTCGCTTGCGGCCAGGTAGCTGTACTTCCACAGCTCGTAGCTGCCGCTCGTCCCGGTCTTGGTCCCGTTGGGGAATGTCACGGTCGGCTCTGTCAGGGCCTTGACCACGTAGAAATACGCCTCCTCCGTCACCGTGACGCAGTGCTCCTTGGTCAGGGTCGCCTCGATCGCGTTGTAGCCTTCCGACAGGGAGAAACTTTTGGAGACCGGGGAGCCGGTCGCCGTCAGCACCGGGGTGTTGTCCGCCACTGTCAGCGTGGATTTGCCGGTCGCGGCGTTGTCGCCGTCATAGCTGCTGGCCACGGTGAGGACCGGGAGCGAGCCTGTGTATTCTATGACCGTGTAGCTCTTGCCGTCTTTCGCCGCGCTCTTGCCGTTCTCCGTCCCCCCGCTCTGGGTTATGACGGGCTTGACCAGCTTCTTTACGACGTAGACGTTCCAGCTGGAGACGACGGAAGGCAGGGCCGGGGTCTTGGTGACCGTCGCGGTTATCGTGCAGAAGCCGTCCGGCAGGGTCCCGCTCGCCGGGCAGGAGGAGCCGTTCAGCTCCACTTCCAGCGTGGAGCTGGGGTCGGAGTTGGTCACGGTCATGCCCAGGGAGTCCCCCGTGTATTCCATGACCGTGTACAGGACGCCGTCCTTCTCCGCGCTGTTGCCGTTCAGGCTTCCGTTGCTGCCGTACGATATGACGGGGAGCGGGGGAAGGTTTATCAGGGGGACGTTGACGTTGGTTGTCCCGTTTTCCGAAACCCGCTCCGATTTGTAGCCTGAGGTACGGGGAGTACCCTCCGCGTCGTAGACGGAAAGGGTGACGGTGATTATCGCCCCCACGGGCAGAATGGGAACGGTGAAGTAGACGTTGCCGTCCGCGGAGGCGTAGGCTTTCGCCTTGTAGCTTGCGTCGCCCCCTTCGATTTCCAGCGTGAGCCAGCCCCCGGCGGGCAGCTGCAGGTCCGCGGCGGAGAAGGAGACCGTGAATGTCTTTGACTCCTCCTCCTCTTCCCCGCCGCCCGTCAGGCGGGCGACAATCTCGTCCGTGTGGCCGCCGTTGGCCATGTTCAGTATTTCCCAGGCGGAGATGCCGTCGCCGTTACCGGAGTTATCCCCATTACCAGAGTTGTTGCCATGGCTTCCCGTGGAATATAGCTCCCCCTGGCTGTCCGAGCCGCCGCCGTTGCCGTTGCAGGAAAAAAAGAAAAACACGGGTGCCAGTGAAAAAAGAAAGAGGCACGCCAGCCGCCGGGGCGGAAGCCTTGCGGATAATGAAGAGGGGATGGGGGGGGGGAGCTTTCTCATGGGCGTTCCTCCTGTTGCGGGGCTTGCCCCGATAGTATACAATACTTGCGCGATGCGTATCAAGACATCCGCCGCCATTCTGGCCGTTGCCCTTCTTTTTTTCTGTAGCCCCCTCGTGCGCGTCCTGTCCGTGAGCGGTGGGGGGAGGGGAAAGTCCTCCGCCGTCCTGCTCTCGCGCGGGGCCGCCCGTGAGGGCTTCGTCATCTCCTACACGCATTCAGTCAACAAGGGCAGGGTGCGCGACTTCTACGCCTGCGAGGGGAACGCGCTCGTGCTGGAGAAGACCGTGTTCGCTTCCTACGGGGCGGGGATGCCCGAGGCGGGAGAGATCCCGGGAACGGGCTTTGCGGCCACGGGCCCGGGCTACGAGCTTTCCGGGATTGACCGTCGGATGGACGAGCTTCTGCTCGCGGTGGGGCTCACGGCCCGCCATTCCATCGCGCTCAGGCAGGGCGGGTCGGTGGGGGAGGAGCTTTGCCTGAAGGATGTCTTCGCGGTGCAGTCACCCGTGCGGATCCGGGTCAGGCGCGTCTCCCTGCTCCGCTTCCTGCTGGCCCGGAAGCTCGATGCCTTCCCGGACCCTTGACGATTGCGGGCGGATTTGATACAATGCCATACCCCTTGGAGCGGACGAGAGCCGCTCCCAAATCAAGACCAAAAGGAGATTGTACTATGAGAAAGTATGAGCTCATGACTATCTATCCCGAAGCGGAAGATAAGTTCAAGGCGGGTTCGGACACGCTTAAGGCCGACCTCGCGACCTTTGGAGCGGAGATTGAGAAGGAAGAGCCCTTCGGCGACCGCGACCTCACCTATGAAATCAACAAGCTGCGCCGCGGACGCTTCGTCCTCCTGCACATCAAGGCGAACCCCGCCAAGATTTCCGAGATGGACAGGCAGTTCAAGCTGAACACCAACCTTCTGCGCTATCTTTTCGTCCTGAAGGACGAGAAGGAAGCCTGAGCTGACTGACGGAGTTCCCGATGGCATCTGATATAAACAGCGTGATTCTGGTCGGAAGGCTCACTAGGGATGCTGAGCTCAGCTACCTGCCGAGCGGCACGGCCGCGCTCGCGTTCTCCATTGCCGTCAACCGCAGCAAGAAGGAAGGGGATCAGTGGGTCGAGGAGGCCAACTTCTTCGACATCTCCTATATCAGCAAATCGGCGGAGAACTTCAAGCAGTACCTTATAAAGGGCAAGCAGGTCGGCATCCAGGGCTCGCTCAAGCAGGACAGGTGGCAGGACAAGGAGAGCGGGCAGAACCGCTCCAAGATAAAGATCATGGCATCTTCTGTCCAGCTGCTCGGCGGGCGCTCGGATTCTGCGGGAGGTCCCGGCGGGAATTACGGTGGCCAGGGCTACGGCAACGCGGGCTACCAGGGCGGGGGCGGATATCAGGGCGGCGGAAGGCCGGCCTATGTGCCCCAGCAGAACCAGGGGCCGGACCCCTATGGCGGCGACGGAGCGGGTTTCCCCGAGGACGTGCCGTTCTAACCCAATCAATTTTAACAGGAGTTTCTTATGTCAGACGAAATGACGAACAATGTGGATACGAAGATGGATGAGGGCACCCAGGCTGCCGTCACCCAGGGAGCGGATGCGGGTCGCGATGACGACGGACGCGGACGCGGCAAGGGCCGCGCCTTCTTCCACAAGAGGGTCTGCCGCTTCTGCGCAAACAAGACCAAGATTGACTACAAGGATGCCGACGCGCTCCGCCGCTTCACGACCGAGCGCGGCAAGATCCTTCCCCGCCGCATCACCGGCACCTGCGCCAAGCACCAGAGGGAGCTTGCCCGCGCGATCAAGAGGGCGAGGGCCATCTGCCTCCTGCCCTACGTCGCCGACTAGGCGCAGCCGCCCCTCGCGGGGCGTGTCCGGTACCGCCGCGGGCCGACTCCCGGTTCTGCGGGCGGTATGATTCTTTTTGATTTTTTAGGAGCTTGATATGAAAGTTATACTGAACGATGACGTGAAGCACTTGGGCGAGATGGGCGACGTGAAGAACGTTGCCCGCGGATATGCGAGGAACTACCTCTTCCCGCGCGGATATGCCGTGCCCGACACCCCCGAGGCCGAGGCCTATTTCGCGGACAAGCAGGCCGAGATCGAGGCCCGCAAGCAGGCCAAGCGCGACAACAGCCGCAGCATGAAGGAGAAGCTTGAGGCCCTGAACATCGAGCTGACCCTGCCCGCCGGAAACAACGGCAAGCTCTTCGGCTCCGTCACCAGCCAGACCCTCATGGACTGGTTCGAGAAGAACGGCTTCGAGATCGAGCGCAAGAAGATTGAGATTCCTGGCCTGAGCTTCAAGGCGGTCGGAAACTTCAGCTTCAAGGTGCACCTGTACGAGGCCGAGGTCGCCGAGGTCAAGATTTCCATCAAGGCCCAGGAGACCGAGGAGAGCAAGAAGGCCGCCGCCACTTCCCGCAAGCCCCGCGCCAAGGACGGGGAGGAGAAGGCGGCAGGGGAAGCCCCCGCAGCCGAGCCTGCCCCCGCCGAGAACGCCGACTAAGGCAAACGCGGCCTGATTATTTGATCTGACTGAAGCCAGCGGAAACCCGCTGGCTTTTTTT
>JAFSSU010000052.1 GCA_017450845.1 Treponema sp. | reverse complement strand
GGGGGCGACATGCGGAAGGGATTCACGGTTCTTTTTGGAGAAGACGCAGCCGCAGTAGTCCTGACGGTACAGGCCGTACTCGGCGGAAAGCTCCAGGCTGCGCTTGAAGCCGCCCTTCTTCTTGAAGTCCGAGGGGAGGAAGCGGGGGGCGGCCCCTGACGAAACGCAAGTTCCGGCTGGTGCGGGATCCTGGCCATATTTTCCAGGGCCAGTCCGTCCAAGCCCCCCCTCCTGCTCCAGGGCCTTGCCTATCGCATTGATTTTGCCTGCGTCCTTGAAGGGGCTTATGGAAAGCGTCGTCGTGAACCAGTCAAAGCCGCGCTCGTATGCGACCCGGTAGGCAGCCCTCAGGCGCAGCCCGTAGCAGCGGCGGCAGCGCTCGCCCTTCTCCGCCTCCTGCCTCAGGTCCGGCTCTTCCCTGACTCCGGTCGCCCTGAAAAAGTCCTCCGGTTCGTAGCCGCCTTCGATGAGGGAGATGCCTTTCGCCGCCGGGAAGCGGGGCAAGAAGTCCTTCAGTTCCTGAAGCCGCCTGTCGTATTCGGCCTTGGGATGGATGTTCGGGTTATAATAGAAGAGAGTGATGGCAAAATAACCCGCAAGGTATTCGATGACATAAGATGAGCAGGGGGCACAGCAGGCATGAAGGAGGAGCGTCGGCTTTTTCTGGGGCTGTATGCCGTCAGCCGGTTGGCCAGCATCCCCCTCCCACGCCTGACTTGGCAGGGAGGCGAGTATCTGATCCAGCTCCCTCTCATAGGGGGAGCTTCGCTTGGACACCGGGGTCGCCCTATTTTTTCAGCAGGGCGGCGAAGGGGTTGTAAGTCTCGCCGTCGTCATCGGAGGCGTGGGCCTTCTGGTACTCGGCGGCGTTGACCTCCTCCTCGCTGGAGACGATCGGGGAAAGTGAAATCCGCTTCTCGTCCGTGTCCACCTTATCCACGGTGACGGCAATGCTGTCGCCTGCCTTGTAGACTTTCTTGAGGTTCGTGTTGCGCTCCACGGGCAGCTTGGAGATGTGGACAAGGCCATCGACGGCTGGAGCCAGGTTTATGAACAGGCCGAAGTCAGCCACGCGGCTGATTTTCCCTTCTATTCTCGTTCCTACGGGGAACTTTGCCTTGATTCCGTCCCAGGGGTCCGCCTCAAGGACTTTGGTGCTGAGGGAGACTTTCTCCTTTGCCCAGTCAGCCCTGATAATCTTTGCCTCGACCTCCTGGCCGATTTTGAGCACGTCATGCACGTCGTTGACGCGGACATGGCTTATCTCGGAGACAGGCAGCAGGGCCTCGAAGCCCTCTATGTTTACGAACGCGCCGTAGCTTTCTATCCGGGAAACCGTGCCCTTGACGACTGAGCCGAGCTGGAGCTTCTGGGCGAGGACGGCCTTCTTCTCCTCCGCCTCCGCGGCAAGGATTGCCCGGTTGGAAAGGACGATGTTCTTGCCCTCGTTCTTGTATTCCTGAATCTTGAAGGTCAGGTGCTTGCCCACGTATTCGGCAGCTTCTTTGCGCTCACGGTAGCCCATCTGGCTGTAGGGGCAGAAGGCCCTCGTTGAGCCGACCATGACCTCGAACCCGCCCTTGATTTCCTGCGTGACGTGACCCTCCACGGGAACCCCGTTCTGGAACGCGCTTTCCAGCATGTCCTTTCCGGCGTTCTGCCCGGCGAGCTTGGTCGTGAAGTGCAGCTCGTCCCTCGTGGCCGAAGCAAAATAGACCTTGATGCGGTCCCCTTCCTTTATGGAGACATTGCCCGCATCGTCCGTGAACTCCGACTTGTCTACGAATCCCTCGCTCTTGAGCCCGAGGTCTATGAATACCGTGTCCGACGAGATGGCGACAACTGTGGTCTCGACCATCTGACCTATCTCAAACTGATTTCTCATGCTGATCTACCTTTCTTATGGATTATGAATATTATGAAGTGAATGCGGAATCTATTTTTTCTTCTTCGATGAGCTGACGGGCTTTTCCTGATAGCCTGACTCATCTGCCTTGCGCTGCTCCACCAGCCTGTCCACGCCCCGCGTCCCCAGGTTTATGGAGAACCCGACGTAGACTTTCGCCGTCGTCTGGTTGTCCACCTCGTAGTTGAACCGCGTTCCGCCATAGTTCATGTGGGAGTGGCTGTACTTGACGCTCTGGAAGTCCACGCCGAGGTTAAGCCCGACGAGGTAGGTCGGTTTGGCGATGACCCAGCAGCGGTAGCCCAAGTTGAAGTTGTATCCGATGTTGCGCTCCTCAAAGCTGACGGTCACGTTGTCGGTCGCGACCCCCCACTGGTCAGGTTTCGTGAACTCCGACCGCCGCAGGGTAAACATCGCTGACGGGAAGAAACTGAAAGAGTGCCGCCTGCCCAGATTGAGCCTGAGCACCGGACCGGCCCCGATGTTGTACTCTATTCCCTTCGCCAGATCTATGTCGAGGTCGGGGATATCCGGAACCTCCGTCGTGTCGAAGTTCGAGAAAGTATAGGTGGTGAACTTGCTCATGCTCCCGTCCACCCCGAAGCCGAAGTCGCAGAATCCCAAGGGGGATCCCAGGAAGCTGACGATGGTCGCTTTGCCCCCGAGCGGGGTCTTCGTGTCCCTCGCGAATTCCTCCATACCCAAGTATGTGATATCATCGTCAGAGACCTTCAGTATATCAGAGTTCTTGAAGGTGTTCTCATAGCTTACCGAAAGCTCCCAGTCCCTCGCATGAGCAAAAGCGGAGAAGAGTGCCAGAGAAATAACAACCAGTACTTTTCTTGAGCTTGACTTCAAATTCATTTTGGGCAGTATACAAAATTTGATAAGATACTTCAATACATCACGGGAAAAATATATACTGTCTTCCATGAGATTCATTCACACTTCAGACTGGCATCTGGGCAACAGGATGCACGACACTGACAGGACGGAGGAGACTGCGGGCTTCCTGACTTGGCTCAGGGAGGAGATTGTCAGGCTGGAGGCGGATTGCCTGGTCATAGCCGGGGATATCTATGACGTGGCGAACCCTCCCAACGAGGCCAAGAAGCAGTACTGCGCCTTCCTGGCATCCCTCATCGGGACTTGCTGCCGGAACGTCATCGTCGTGGGGGGCAACCACGACTCCGCCAGCCTCCTGGACACCGAGAAGGACCTGCTGGAGGCCCTGAACATACACGTGATCGGTTCCCTCGCGGGCCTTGCCCCGGAGGAAATGCTGTTCGAGCTTGCGGGAAAGGACGGGGCTGCCATCGGCATAGCCGCCGCCGTGCCGTATGCGCGGGAACTGGAGCTGAGGAGCTATATTTCCGGGGACGCGGAGGACGGGACCGTGAGCGATGCTGCGTACGGAGAGCTTTATAAGCGCCTGTGGGAAGCAGCCGACCGGCTGCGGGCGGGAAGGAAGATTCCCGTCATAGCGACAGGCCACCTCTATGCCTCGGGCCTGGAGGGCAGGCCAACGGGCTTTGCGGACACCGGGGATGACGGGACACGGTCCATCGACGTCCTTGGCAACCTGGGGCTTGTGAGCCCGTCCGTGTTCCCCCCTTCCTTCGACTACGTGGCACTGGGCCATATCCATTACAGCACGATGGTCGCCAAGAACCCGAAAATCCGCTATTCCGGCTCACCCTTCGTCATGGGCTTCGATGAAGCCGGTATTCCCCGCTGTGTCCTCTGCGTGGACTGCGAGGAGGGCAAGACCGAGGTCAGCAAGGTCGAGGTCCCTGCGTCCGTCAGCTACCGGCGGCTGGAGGGCAGCATTTCGCAGATACGGGAGGAACTTGAGGCTCTGTCCGGACAGGACGGCGGGGAAGGGCTTCCCTGCTGCCTGGAGCTATATTATAGAAGGGATTTCGGTGAGCCGGGGCTCGACGTGCTGGATGATGCCGTGGCCCGGCTGCCACCGCATATCCACGTCGTCAGCTGGAAGCGCAGGGATGCCCGGACGGCAATAAGCCGGGAGGGAGCACTGGATGACAAGGAACTCAGGAGCCTGAGCGACGAAGACATTTTTACAAGCCTGATCATGAGCAGCAAGCTTTGCCCTCCGCCAGAGGAAGAGGCGGCCAGAAAGAACTTCCTTGGCAGCTACCTGCCGCTTTTCATGCAGGTCGCGGGCGAGATCGAATCCGAGGGGGACGGAAAATAATGAGGATACTTAGGATAGAGCTGGAGAACCTGAATTCCCTGAAGGGATATTGGAACATCGATCTGGAGCACCCGGATTACAAGCAGAACCACGACCTTTTCGTCATATCCGGGCCGACGGGGGCAGGCAAGACGACCATCCTTGACGCGATAACCCTTGCCCTTTATGGGCGTACCCCCCGGCTGGATTCGCTGGCAAGCAGCAACGAGATTATGACCCGCAGGACGGCTTCCTGCATGGCCCGGGTCAGCTACCGCTGCAAGTCAGGAACATTCGTCTCCGAGTTCCGCCAGAGGAAGGCACGGGACCGTGCCGACGGCAAGCTGCAGCAGGTGGAATGCCAGATCAGGGATGCGGAGACAGGCAGGGTCATCTTCACGGGAAAAACGAAAGAGTTCGCCGAGAAAACCGGAAAGATAATAAAGCTCAGCTACGAGCAGTTCTGCACCTCAATCATGCTCGCCCAAGGGGAGTTCGACAAATTCCTGTCCGGCAACGAACGGGAACGCGCGGCGATCCTTGCGAAGATTACGGGAACGGAGCGTTTCAAGATGATCGGGGCCCGTGTCGGGGAGCTGGCGAGCGAGAAACAGAAGGCTCTGAGGCTTGCCGAGGCACTCTACAAAACGCAGGACCAGAAGCTTCTTGACGGAGAGCGGATTAAGGAGCTGGAAGAAGAGATAGCTTCTCTGAACGAAAAGCTTGCTTGGAACGATGAGGCCATGAAGGAGCTTTCCGGCTCACTTACCTGGCTGCATCAGAAGGACGACTTCAAGGCGAAGCTGGATCTGGCACAACGGGAACGGCTCTCCTATGAGGCTGACCGGAAGGCGTTCGGAGACGGCGAGCTGGCCTTGGGCAGGATTGAGAAAGCCCTTTCCTGCAAGGCGGAATACCAGGGAGTGTTCCAGATCCGCGAGGCACGCAAACGGGACAGCTATGCCTTGGAGCAGGCCCGGACCGCACTCGGCAGCTTGGAGAAGGAGCTTTCCTCTGCCATAGCCCGTGCGGAAGAGGCCGGAAACAAATGCACACGGATCGAGGCAGACCTTGAGGCCAGCCGCCCCCTGTGGAAGCAGGTCCGGGAAATGGACGGCCAGCTCCGGCTTACGGCCCAGAAGGAGAGGGCGGCGCAGAAACTGGAGGACGAGGGCAGGATGAAGCTTGACAAGGCTGAGTCCGATCAGGATGCCTTGCAGAAAGCCATTTCAGATTTGCGGGCTCAGCTGGCCGGGGCGGATGCCTACCTTGCAGGGAATGCCTCCGATGCGGAGCTTTCTTCTACTATATCAACCCTGTCAACCCTTGGGGATAGCTGCGCGGGCAGGTTCGGCAAGATTGAGATGCAGGAGAGCAGCCTGGGGCTAGCCAGGCAGGAGCGGGAAACGCTGCTCGCAAAAAAAGAGACGGACGAGGGGCGGCTCCGGGATGCGGACAGAAAGCTCAAGTCCCTCATCTCCTGCGAGTACGAGTCCGTCGCCCGCATACTCAGGGAGGGGCTCCAGGCAGGCAAACCCTGCCCTGTCTGCGGCTCCCTGGAACATTCTCTTGCAGCAGGCAGGCCGGGGGCGGCCGGGGACGGGCTGAGCCGGGAAGAGCTGAAGCTCGGGGCAGACATCCAGTCCCTGAGCCTTTCCGTCGACAAGGCAAGGGAGACAGTTCAGGAGGACGAGAAGGGAATTCTCTTGCAGGAGCAGAGAATCGGCCAGTACGAGAAGGACATCGCGGGGCTGAAAGCTGAGCAGGCTTCGGATTCCACAAAGATTCTTTCTGTTATACAGGGCTGTTCCGGTGGGAATCCCCCGGACACCGCCGGACTTGAGGCCGCGAAGGACAAGATGTCGTTCAAGGCCGCGTTCGCATCCCTTTTGAAGGCCCTTGAAGAACGGAAGGCGGCATTCGAGTCCAAGAAGCTCCTCAAAATCCAGCTGGAGAAGGACATCCATGGCAACCAAGGCAGGCTGGAAGAGATAGACGTGAATGCCTTGAAGGAGGCCTCCGAGGAAGCCCGGAAGAATCATCTCCTCATCGTGCAGGAGCTCGCAATCCTTGACGGAGAACGGCTCAAGCTCTTCGGAAACAAGGACGTGGACCAGGAAGAGGCTGCCATTTCCAAGGAAGCAGACAGGCTTCACAAGGAGAAGGAAGACGCGGACAAGGCATGCAACGAGATGAAGGAGCGGAAGGCAAGCCTTGCGGGGCAGGCCTCACAGCTGGACGAGAGGCTTGCCGAGGCCGCAGGGCAGGAGGAGACTGCCTCCGCCCGGTTCCGTGAGGCACTGGGGCGTGCCGGCATTGAGGGAGAGGCGGAGTACCTCAGCTTCATAAAGGACGAGGGACGCTATGAATCCCTCCGGCGCAAGGCCGAGGAACTCAAGGAGAGGAACGTCAGGACGGCGGCCAGCCTAGAATCCGCAGAGAAGGAGTTCAAGGACTGCCTTGCCCTGAACAAGACCGACCGGAGCCTTGCGGAGCTTGAGGCGCAGAAGAAAGAGCTTGAGGGCGTCGCCTCGACGGGCAGGGAGAAGATAGGACAGGACAAGCAGATTCTGAAGGACGACGAGAGGAACAGGGCTGAGGCGGAGAAAAGCAAGGCCGGCTATGAGGCCGCGCGCGAGGATGCCGGCAAGTGGGAGCTGATGAAAGAGCTGGTCGGCAAAAATGACGGAAGTGACCTTGAGGTCTTCGTCCAGTCCCTCGCTTTCCAGAATCTCCTTGTCAAGGCGAACAGTTACCTCTTTGACATAACTGGCCGCTACCAGCTGCAGCAGGTGCCGGGCAAGGTGGATTTCATGGTGCAGGACGTGAACTTCACGGGCGACAAGGATGACCGCCCTGTCTCCAACATGAGCGGTGGCGAGAACTTCATCATCAGCCTGTCGCTTGCCCTGGGAATCGCGGAGATGGCCAGCCGGAACGTCAGCGTGGATTCCCTCTTCCTGGACGAAGGTTTCGGCACCCTGAGCGGGCATCCCCTGACACAGGCCATTGATGCCCTCAAGCAGCTGCAACGTTCGGGCAAGATGCTCGGCATAATAACCCACGTCGATGCCGTCATAAAGGAGTTCGACCAGAAAATTGAGGTCAGGCCCATCCCGGGCGGATTCAGCGAGCTGTGCGGCTCGGGGATAAGCCATGGCAAGAAGCCAGCCCCTTCCGGCATGACGGCAGGCGAGCTTTTCGCATAAGGAGGCAGCATGCCCTTTTGTTCCCTTTCCACCGTCAACTTCAGGAACCTCGACAACTCGACGATTGACCTCTTTGCCCGGGAGGTATTCTTTACGGGCGAGAACGGCCAGGGCAAGAGCAACCTGCTGGAAGCCCTCTACTTCTCCTCCTACGGCTCGTCTTTCCGCACCCACATCGACGGGGAGATGATAAGGAAGGGGGAAGCCGGCATGTCCGTCCGCACCCTCTACAAGGGGGAGGAGGACGAGGGGCACACATCCTTCATCAGCCTGGAGGGGGGCAAGAAGAAGATGGAGCGGGACGGCAAGATTGTCCGCGACCGCAAGGACCTCGTGTCCGCCATGCCCTGCGTACTCTACTCACATGATGACCTGGACTTCGCCAAGGGCTCCCCCGAGCGCAAGAGGTTCTTCATAGACCAGACACTCTCCATGTACGACGTGCTCTACATAGACCTGTCCCGCCGCTACAGGCGGGTGCTCAAGAGCCGTAACCTCTGCCTGAAGGACAAGAACTTCTCCCTCCTGGACAGCTACGACCTGCAGCTTGTCCAGAACGGGCTGGAAATCCAGAAACGCCGCAAGATGGCAATCTTCAAGTTCCGGGGCATCTTCTCCCGGCTCTATGAGGAAGTCTCCGGGCTTTCTGGCGTGACGATCCGCTACATTCCCTCATGGAAGAAGACCCAAGGCGACAGCGCGGAGGAGGGGCTCCTCGCCGACGCGAACCTGCCATCCATGGATGACGTGATGGCCCGCCTGCGTGACATGCGGCAGGTTGACAGCAAGCTCGGTACCACGATGTCAGGCCCCCACCGGGACAGGATAGAGTTCGAGAAGGACGGGCAGCCCTTCATCCCCGGAGCGTCAATGGGGCAGCGCCGCCTGGTCGCCCTCGTCCTCCGCACGGCACAGGCCGCCTACTTCACCGAGGAGACAAGGCGCAAGCCCGTCCTGCTGATGGACGATGTGCTTCTGGAGCTGGATCCCGGCAAGAGGGAGAGAATGACTGCCCTCCTGCCGGACTACGAGCAGCTTTTCTGCACCTTCCTGCCCGGCGAGCCATGGCGGAACTACGTGCACAGCGAGACCAAGGTCTACGAGATACAGGCGGGCAGATGGTCCCTTACGAATAGTCCGACTTGATTTTTTCTATGCCCTCAAGGATTTCCGAGCCGAGCGGCAGCCATTCGTAAGTGCCCCGGATCGCGTCCGCCGCCTTCACCGGATCCTGCCCGCTCGCGTCGAAGGCGGCCTTGTAGTCGGCGTAGAGAGAAGCCTTGGACGCGGAGAACGGCTCGCCCTCGTGCTGCTCTATGTCCGTCACCGTCCACTTCTTGCCGTCATAGGTCAGGGTCACAATGTCGTTCTTCTTGAGTATGTTCACCTTCTCTCCGCCTTCCGACTCCAATCCGGTGCAGTAGATGAAGTAGTAGGAGACTTCCAGTTTCTTGACCGCCCCCTTCTTGATGGGCATTCCCCCGGATTCTCCGATGGGGAGGGGAGCGTTCCTCCTTATCGCGGGCGTGAAGAAGATTTCCCCCTTCTTGTTCCCGATGAAGAACTGACTTATCCCGTATATGGAGAAAGACCCGCCGTTGTTGAACGAGAGCCATTCCGCCGGGCTCGTCGTCTTGCTGCCGGTGTCGTAGCTCTCCTTTGTCTTCGCGCTGACGAAGTACGCGCTCATCGCGTCTATGACCAGGCCCGCATTCCTGCCCTTGGAGCTCGCATTGGCCGAGAGCACGTCCATCGTGTTGAACGAGCTGTAGAACATCTCCACGGTCTGCGTTTCCGTCAGCCCCTGGCTGGTCGGCCGGGACAGGGCGGTCTCGGTGCATATTCCTGCGACCACGGCCAGGGCGAACAGCCCTACCGCGCAGATTGTCAGAAGGCTCCTGTGCCGCCTGATCCAGCGTTTCTTTTCCAGCATGGACTGGAAAATCTTGGTCTCCCTCTGTGCCCTGCGGTCGAATTCCTCATGGGAGACGTTGGACTTACGAATCACGCCGATGAGGTTCCCGTCGGAAGCTATGTCGCCCCCCTCGGTCAGCCCCAGCTCGCGGTAAAGACTTACTACGGGAAGGGGGGAATCCTCGTCCTTGCGGTCTTGCTTTCCCTTCTCCTTCTTTGCCGCCCCCTGCTGGAGGCCTTTGTCTATGCTCCGGGCGAGAGCCTCATCCAAACCCCAGACCCTGAGGGCGACCGGGAGGTAATTCCTGTCGTGCAGGTCCTCCTCCCTCTTCTCCTCGTCCTCCTCGGTAAACGGGAGCTCCCCGGTCAGGAGCCTGTATGCTATGACCGAGCGGGTAAAAGCGTTCGCCGCATTCCCCTCCAGAATCTTGTTCACGTAGAAGCCCTGAAACTCGTTTGCCTGGAGTCCGGCCGCCATATCGAAGATTTTTTCCGGCAGGAAGAGGATTCTCTCGAAATCGGCGGAGATGAATATGCCGCCAGCCCCGACGCGAGGCAGGACAAGGCCTTGAGAGGAAGCAGCCTCCATCGCGGAGCAGACCCTTGCCCCCGCCAGGAATTCCTTCTCCTTTCCGTCATTGCCGAGGAAGGCCGAGAGGGGCAGGCCGCTGAAGAGGAATCCTTCCAGAAGCACGGTCTTGTCGGGCATCTTGCTGCCGGAGAAGGCCCATTTGCTGAATGTCCATGACTCCTTGTCCCCCTCCAAGGACCTTTCCGCCTTTACGCCTCTTTCACCCAGACGGTCCGCCAGCCGTGCCTTGGAGAAGGCTTCCTGGGGCATCCCCGTGTCCAGGTAGATATTTCCGTCCTTGGAAAATACGAGCTGCTTTTTCATTCTTCCTTCCTTGCCTTTATTATAATAAATCGGGCGAATTCCGTATATGGTGATGATTCTTTTCTGCAAATATGATACACTGAGGGGCAGGGGGACGAATTTATGGCAGACAATAGCGACTTGGTGGGGCACAAGGTCTTTTTTGTGGGGGCAGATGCCGGCCTGATACCGGACGTGTTCCTTGAGGACCTGATCATATACGGGATTGAGTCTTACCGCATCCATGAGACATCGACGAAAGCCATGCTCCAGAAACTGGAGCTGACGGCGCAATTGTTCCCGCCATCTGTTTTTTTCTTCTATATAGACCTGCCCCTTGAAGGATTACAGTGGTCGGAGCTTATCCTCAAGTTCCTGAAGAACCATCAGGCGGAATCACACATCGGCATAATGTATACCAGGAGATCCATGGAAAACGAGCGGCTTGCCATAGAGCGGCTCTACAACGCCATGAAGATAGACTGCGGCTTCATACCGCTCAACCTGAGAAGGGCGCAGAATTTCCCCTTCATACTCCAGCATCTGGACAGTTGCGGGGTACGCGGGCAGCGTAAGCACATCAGGGTTCAGTGCGGCCCTTCCAGCACGGCGACCTTCTTCATCCGGGAGGCGGGCCGGAGAATTCCCGCCACGATGATGGACTTCAGCATGAACCACTTTTCGTGCATCATCAACGAGGATATCATGCCCCCCTACGACACCTATGAGGACGTTCTTATCCAGGCAAACGGACTGCGCTTCAGGACGGACTGCAAGAAAATCATGGAGCGTGACTCCGAGGTCGGAAAGCTCTTCGTCTTCGTATTCCTTCAGAAGGACGGGACTACCGGCCTGGAAGATGACACCAGGTTCAAAGTTCAGTCCAAGATATACGAGCTTTCCACGGAGGAGACAAAAAACATGCAGCAGGAGGCTTTCTCGGAATTCCTGAAGCGAAAGCGGGACGGAATCAGCATGGAGGCCCTCTGTACCCAAGCAGTCCAGGAAGTCCGCCTCAACAAGGACAAGCAGCAATCCAGCGTGAGCCACCCGTAGGGCGACTCATTGCGTGGATAATTCTTGGATTTGGCGAGAATTATCCACGCGGTGCCTTTGCCGGGTCAATTGGCTTGGAATTCAGGAAGACCATCAGGGAAATCTGCGAGGAGCCCTTGATGCTGTCCTTCCCCGCCTCGCCCAGTTTGTCACCGAAG
>JAFSSU010000051.1 GCA_017450845.1 Treponema sp. | reverse complement strand
GGGGAATCGGCCTTAAGATAGCGCAGACCTTCCTGAGCGAAGGCGCGGAAGTCTGGGGGATGTGCACCCACGAGTCAAAGAACAAGGCGGAGACGGAAGCCCTCGCTTCCTCTCACGGGACTGCCTACCATGAGTTCTACGCGGATGCGGGCGATGCCGACGCGCTGAAGGGCGCGGTGGAGGCTGCACTCAAGGAGTCCGGCGGATTCGACATACTTGTGAACAACGCCGGGATTACCCGCGACACGCTGAGCTTCCGCATGAAGAAGGAGGACTGGGATTCGGTCATTGCGGTAAACCTGACGGCTGTCTTCCTTGTAAGCCAGATCATCAGCCTGGACATGATTCACAGGAAGTCCGGCTCCATCATAAACATGTCTTCCATCGCCGGCGTGCACGGCAATCCCGGACAGGTCAACTATTCGGCCAGCAAGGGCGGCCTCATCGCCATGAGCAAGAGCCTCGCCAAGGAGTGCGGCAGCCGCGGGATCCGCGTCAACTGCATCGCGCCGGGCTTCATAGAGACCGACATGACCCAGGCGGTCAAAGAGGACGTGCGCAAGGCCTGGGTTGAGGGCATACCGCTCAAGCGTGCGGGCAAGCCCGAGGACGTCGCCAACGCGGCCCTCTTCCTCGCGTCCGACCTCAGCTCCTACATCACGGGGCAGGTCATCGGCGTTGACGGCGGAATGGGAGCTTGATGACCTTTATGGAGGGTGGCCGGGCCGGATGGCGGCGGGCTGCCCCTTTTGTTTTTTAGGAGGATAGGACTATGGCAAAGAAGATGGACTATAAGAATGCCGGTGTGGACGTGAACGAAGGCTACAAGGCCGTTGACAAATACAAGAAGCAGTCCGAGCGGGCCAGGATTCCCGGCCAGCTGACGGAGCTGGGGGCCTTCAACGGGATGTTCGCCGTGCCAAAGGGTATGAAGAACCCCGTCATGGTCAGCGGAACGGACGGAGTGGGCACCAAGCTGGACATAGCCTTCAAGATGAAGAAGTACGACACGGTCGGGATTGACTGCGTCGCGATGAGCGTCAACGACATCCTCTGTTCCGGCGTGGCGACCTCCTTCTTCCTGGATTACATAGCGTGCGGCAAGCTGGACGCGAAGGTCGCGGGCGAGCTTGTGAAGGGCGTGACCGACGGCTGCGTGCAGGCCGGATGTGCCCTGCTCGGCGGCGAGACCGCGGAGATGCCGGACTTCTACGATGAGGGCAAGTACGACCTCGCCGGATTCGGCGTGGGCGTGGGCGAGAAGTCCGAGATGATTACCGGCGACAAGATAAAGGAAGGCGACGTGCTTGTCGGCCTTTCCTCCACCGGGGCGCACTCCAACGGCTATTCCCTGATCCGCCGCCTGGTCAAGAATTTCAACGAGCCTTTCGTCGTTGACGGCAAGAAGACGGGGCGGACGATAGGCGAGGTCCTGCTGACCCCGACCCGCATCTACGTCAAGCCCGTGATGGACGTGCTCAAGAAATTCCGCCCGTCCGTCCACGGCATGGTGCACGTCACCGGCGGCGGCTTCTACGAGAACCTGCCCCGCATGTACCCCCATGCCAAGCCCGGCAAGAAGCAGCTCTGCTCGGTCATAAAGAAGGGCAGCTGGGACATCCCCCCGATATTCGACGAGCTTGTGCGCAGGGGCGCGGACGAGAAGAACCTCTATTCCACCTTCAACATGGGAATCGGATTCGTCCTTGCCGTCGCCAAAAAGGATGCGGAAGCGATAATCAAGCTGTTCAACAAGAACTCCAAGAAGTACCACTGCGCCGGCATGAGCGACCTGGTCGCCTACGAGATAGGCTGCGTTGGCCACACCGACAAGGAGATAAAGGGCGAGTTCAAGGGCAACAAGGCCATGACGGTCTTTGAGGACTAGGAGGCCACCATGCTGAACGTCGCTGTCCTTGTCTCAGGCGGGGGGACGAACCTCCAGGCCCTGATTGACTACGAGAAGCAGGCTCAGGCTGAGGCCCGGGGCTGTCCGTACCACATAGTGCTGGTCGCTTCCAACACCAAGCGGGCCTATGCCCTTGAGCGGGCGAAGGCGGCGGGAATCCCGGCGGAAATCAGGAGCCCCGTCCAGGTGCTGGGGCCCGCCCTTATTTCCGCCACGATGGACGAGAAGCGGGAGCTTGTCAGCGATGCGATGCTGGAGCTTTGCCAGTCTTACAAGGCTGACGCGATTGTGCTCGCGGGCTACCTTTCCGTCCTGAAGGGCAGGATAATCGAAGTCTATAAGGACAAAATCATCAACCTGCACCCGGCCCTGCTGCCCAAATACGGCGGTGTCGGCATGTGGGGGCACAACGTCCACGAGGCCGTCATAGAGGCGGGCGAGAAGGAGAGCGGCTGCACGGTTCACCTGGTGGACTCCGGCTGCGACACCGGTCGCATACTCGTGCAGAAGCGCGTCCCCGTCCTGTCAGGCGATACCCCCGACAGCCTGTACGAGCGCATTGCCCCGGAGGAGCACAAGGCGATAGTCGAAGGCGTGCTGATTCTCGCGAAGCAGGGGTAATTGCCTTTTTCTTCCATATATAGTATAGTTTTAACAAATGTCAGACCCACAGAGCAACGATGCCGACTACTCGGCGAGTTCAATCACCGTTTTGAAGGGGCTGGAGGCCGTCCGCGTCCGCCCCGGTATGTATATAGGAAGCACGGGGCCGAACGGCTTGCACCACCTTGTCTACGAGGTGGTGGACAACTCCATCGATGAGGCCATGGCGGGCTTCTGCGACCGCATCACGGTCGCCCTGGAGCGTGACGACATTTGCCGCGTCGAGGACAACGGCCGCGGCATCCCGGTAGACATACACCCGACCGAGCACGTGTCCGCGCTGGAGCTGGTGCTGACCCGCCTGCATGCGGGCGGCAAGTTCGACAAGTCCAACTACAAGGTCTCCGGCGGTCTGCACGGTGTCGGCGTGTCCTGCGTCAACGCCCTGTCCACCTGGATGGAGGCGTTCGTCTACCGCGACGGCAAGGCATACGAGCAGAAGTACGCCGAGGGCAAGCCCAAGAGCAAGGTCGAGTGCCTGGGCGACACAGACCAGCACGGAACCAAAATCCGCTGGAAGGCGGACGCGACGATTTTCAAGGAGACGACGACCTACGACTTTGACGTGCTGGCCCACCGCCTGCGCGAGCTCGCCTTCCTGAACCCCGGCATCACGATCGTATTCCGCGACGAGCGGCTTGAGAAGCCCAAGGAAATCGAGTACCGCTTTGAGGGCGGAATCAAGCACTTCACGACCTTCCTGAACGAGGGCAAGGCCGTCATTCCCCCGGAGCCGATCTACATCTCCGGCGAGAACGAGGGCGTGCAGATAGAGGTCGCCCTGCAGTGGAACGATGGATACAACGAGTCCATCTACGCATACGTCAACGACATCAACACCAAGGAGGGCGGAACCCACCTGGACGGCCTCAAGATAGGGCTGACCGTCGTGATGAACAAGTTCCTTGAGACCCGCGACAAGCTCCTCAAGAAGATAAACGACAAGGACTCCAAGGTCAGCGAGAAGCTGACCGGTGAGGACGTGCGGTCCGGCCTGACCGCAATCCTTTCGGTCAAGGTTCCGGAGCCGCAGTTCGAGGGGCAGACCAAGACCAAGCTGGGCAACTCCGAGGTGCGCGGCTACGTTGACAGCCTCGTGAAGGAGAAGCTGACCCTCTGGTGCGAGCAGAACCCCCAGCTGGTGGACAAGATTCTGGAGAAGGCCGTTGGCGAGGCCGCGGCCCGCATCGCCGCCCGCAAGGCAAAGGATTCCGCCCGCCGCAAGACCGGCCTGGGCTTCGGCCTTCCTGCCAAGCTCGCGGACTGCTCGCTCAAGGACCCCTCCCAGTGCGAGGTCTACATAGTCGAGGGAGATTCCGCAGGAGGCTCGGCCAAGAAGGGGCGCGACTCCAAGACCCAGGCCATCCTTCCCCTCTGGGGCAAGATGCTCAACGTGGAGAAGAGCCGGGTGGACAAGGTCATCAACAACGACAAGCTGGAGCCTATCATCGCCTCGCTCGGGACGGGGATAGGCAAGGACTTCGACATCTCCAAGCTGCGCTACCACAAGGTCATCATCATGGCCGATGCCGACGTTGACGGAAGCCACATCCGCACCCTGCTCCTGACTTTCTTCTTCCGCTACATGCCGCAGCTGATAGAGGACGGCTACGTCTACCTTGCCATGCCGCCCCTCTTCAAGGTTCAGTACGGCAAGCAGGTCAGGTACGTCTATGACGACAACGAGAAGGCCGCTGCCATAGCGGAATTCGGGGTTCCTGCCGAAAAGCTCAAGGTCCAGCGTTACAAAGGACTTGGTGAGATGGACGGGACCCAGCTCTGGGAGACGACGATGGATCCCAGCGTCCGCAGGATGATGAAGGTCTCCATCCCCGACGCGATTGCCGCCGACCGGATTTTCTCCACCTGCATGGGCGAGGAGGTCGAGCCGCGTCGCAAGTTCATCGAGGAGAACGCCGTCTACGCCAACCTGGACGTGTAACGGCTGGGTGTGCTGGCTTAAAGCTGGAGGTTTTTGTTATGAAGACATATTTTGATTTGAAGGGGCAGGTCGCCATAGTGACGGGCTGTTCGGCAGGTCTGGGAGTTCAGATGGCCAAGGCCTTGGCCAACCAGGGGGCTTCCATAGTCGCGCTCGCCCGCCGCAAGGCCAAGATTGATGCGGTCGCCAAGGAGATTGCGGACGAATTCGGGGTGCGGACGCTCGCGATTCCATGCGACATCACGGACACCGCCGCGGTAGAGTCCGCCGTGGATGAGGTGATGAAGACATTCGGCAGGATAGACATCCTGATCAACAATGCGGGTACGGGGGCCGTCGCCCCGGCCGAGGACATCACCGACGAGCAGTTCCACAACGAGATGGACATAGATCTCTTCGGTACCTTCCGCGTCGCCCGCGCCGTAGCCAAGAAGGCGATGATTCCCGCAAAGTACGGGCGCATCATAAACATCGCCTCGATGTACGGGCTGGTCGGCAACAAGATTGCCGGTTCCGCCCCGTATCATGCGGCCAAGGGCGGAGTGGTCAACATGACCCGTGCGCTTGCCGCCGAGTGGGGCAAATACGGCATCACGGTAAACGCGATATGCCCGGGATACTTCTACACTGACCTGACCCGCGAGACGCTTGACTCCGACTTCTTCCAGCAGAACGCCAGGACGATGATACCCGAGGAGCGTTACGGCAAGGAGGGCGAGCTTGATACCGCGGCCATCTTCCTTGCAAGCCCCGCCTCAAGTTACGTCACGGGCGTGAACCTTCCGGTTGACGGCGGGTATACCGCGATGTAGCGTAGCTACATCGCTTATGAGCTACGCTGTTGCGTAGCTCACTCTGTAGAGATTGGATTTCTGCTTACATTGAGCATCGCCGTTAAGGATTCCTCCGGCTACTTGAATTTTCTGTCCAATAGTGATACAAGGTTAAAAACCAAAGTGTAACAAGGTTTAAAAAATATGGTTATGCGTTTTAATTTATTATATAGTAAAGAGTTAATGGGGGGGGGGGCTTCTGACTTAGTCCCTGCTGATGCGGGGGTGGTCAGATGACCGCCGTCTCCGACTTCCTTTATACGCTCATCATTCTGCCTATAGAGAGCATCATCGAGAGCGCCTTCTATTTGATTCGCATCTTCTTTCCGGGCTTGGGGACGGTTGGTGCGACGGCTGGTGTCAGCATGGCCGTCAATTTTCTTACCCTGCCAATCTACAACATGGCGGATGCCCAGCAGCTTAAAGAGCGGGAAATCAAAAAGAAGCTTGCGTACTGGTCATCGAGGATAAGGAAAACGTTCAAGGGCGACGAGCGTTTCATGATGCTTTCCTACTATTACAAAATAAACCGCTATCATCCGGCATACGCTATCCGTGAGACGGCATCCATCCTTGTGCAGGTTCCCTTCTTCATAGCGGCCTACCATTTCCTGTCGACCTGTGCAGATTTGGAGGGTGCGCGTTTCGGCCCTATCGGGAACCTTGCCACCCCTGACGGCCTGCTCCATGTAGGCGGGATGACGCTCAACCTGCTGCCCATCCTGATGACGGTCATAAATCTTGTCTCCGGCGTGATATACACGAGGGGCGCACCCCTTAGGGAAAAGCTCCAGTCACCTATTCTAGCGCTGATTTTCCTCTTCCTGCTCTACGGCTCGCCGAGCGGGCTCGTCATTTACTGGACGCTGAACAATCTTTTTTCTTTGGCAAAAAACGCGGTCAAGGCCTTCTGTCCAAAGCCATGGATTGTCGTGGAGGTTGCTATCTGTGCAGTTTGTATGATGGCGGTCGTGTATGTATACGTTTTTCGTAGAAATACTTACGCATCGGTCAAGTTCATCTTTTCCCTTTGTTGTGTTTTGCTCTCGATGGTATTACCGCTGGGGAGAAAAATCATCGCAAGATTCTTGAAATTAAGTTTTTGCGATTCCAATGAACAATCCTTTGAAAGCATATTTATCTTTTCCTGCTTGGCAATGGCCTTGATTCTCGGGATGGCGTTGCCAAGTTCCCTGATTGCGAGTTCTCCTGCGGAATTTTCTTTTTTGGGCAAGACTGATTCTCCTCTCGCATATGTAGGATTTACAATGCTTTTTGCTTCGGGGCTGTTCATCCTGTGGCCGGTCAGCATATATTCTATGACGGGCAAGGGGTATAGGCCGCTTCTGTCTGTGACGGTTTTTGTTTGTGCCATCTGCATGTTGTGTAACGCATGGATTTTCAAATCACATTACGGGGATGTCTCCATAACGGGTGAATTAGATATAAGCAGGAATTTGGTGTTGCAGACTAACACCTTCCTAATTGTTGGTCCGATAATCGCCGGAATTTTCATTCTTCTGTTGGCTCTATGTCTTTTTTCTCGGCATAGGGGTATGGTGATTAGGTCGTTTATGTCGGCGGTTTGCCTGACACTTTGCCTCTACAGCGGCGTAAAAATCCATAGCATCCACTCTGTGTACAGCTCCTACAAGCAGAGCAGGCTTATGGATTCTCATTCGGATAACTTGGAGGGGCCGTTGGAGCCCATATTTCATTTGTCCAAGAGTGGGAAGAATATTTTCGTATTTTTCTTGGACAGAAGCATGGGTGTATTCATTCCCTATATCATGCGACAGTTCCCGAACTTGCTCGAGAGCTACCGTGGTTTCACTTTCTATCCTAATACGGTCTCTTTCTCTACGTTCACGGTTGAGGGGGCACCTGGTCTTTATGGGGGGTATGAATATACGCCGCAGGAAATCAACAGGCGGGGTGATATGTCGCTGAACGATAAGACTAACGAAGCCCAGCTCATGTTACCAGTGAAGCTGTCTGGTGCGGGCTATTCTGTTACCGTCACCGATTCTCCGAACACTGATTTCGTTGATTCTGTCAATCCGGATTTGTTCAAGGAACGCCCGAATGTACGCGAAATATTCATTGAAGGAAAGTACAGTGCGAGATACAAAAAGGAGATGCTTCCTGATGATGCTGAAGAAGTCGATGAGCTTGTGACTAGGGGGCTTGTCCGTTTCTTCATTTTGCAATGTCTTTATCCAGCTCTGCGTCCTTATTATTATATAATCTCACGGAGGGATGGTTTTTTGGATGACTTCATAAAAACCTATTCTACACTTTTCTATCTTCCTGAGTTGACCATAGCTGATGCGGACTGCGACACATATACCATGTTTTACAACATGACACCTCATAACGTCATGCGTCTGGCCTTGCCCGATTACCATCCTGAACGTCAGGTTCAAAAAACTGATGATAGGGGCGCCAGCCATATTGACTATCCATTTCTTTCGGGTGATGGTGACAGGGACTCAATCCTAGCACATTACGAATGCAACGCTGCCGCCCTGATCCGGATTGGAAAATGGCTGGATTCGCTCAGGACGATGGGGGTTTATGACAATACCAGAATAATTATCGTGGGAGATCATGGTCGGGATATTCTTCCGTATTTTTCAGATGATTTCTCTAAAAATTTTGATTATAGCTATTATAATACAACCCTTATGATCAAAGACTTCGGGTCCAATAGAGACATTGTGACTGATACCAGTTTCATGACGAATGCCGATACTCCCTATTTAGTACTCAAGGGGTTGGGATTGGATATGACCAATCCATTTTCGGGATGTGAAATTACTGATGGGGCGGAATTGAAGTCCAAGGGAATAAATGTATTCCAGTGCATCAATAAAAACCCTATGTATCTTGCTGGTGACACACAGTTCCCCATCGACATCAACAGGGGCTACCACGTATCGGACGATATCTACAAGGAGTACAACTGGATTCCCTTCGCCGAATGGGTCAAGTCCCACCCGGAGGATATGCCCGAGGGAGTGATAAACGGAGGCGCGAGATGAGACAGGCTTTCCTCTACATAGATCCCGGCACGGGGAGTATGCTATTCTCCCTGTTCATGGCCCTAGCGACAACGGCAGTGTTCGTAGGGAGGGAACTTCTCATCAGGCTCAAGTTCATCCTGTCCGGCGGGCGAGCAAAGAAGGCGGATAGCAAGCGCATACCATACGTAATATACAGCGATCACAAGAGGTATTGGAACGTGTTCAAGCCCGTCTGTGACGAGTTCGAACGTAGGGGCATAGACGTGGTATACTATACCCAGTCCCCGGACGACCCCGCCCTGTCCGAGTTGTACAAGCATGTGAGGGCGGAGTTTATCGGCGAGGGCAACAAGGGCTTTGCCCGCCTGAACTTCCTCAAGGCAGACGTGGTTTTGTCCACGACCCCGGGCTTGGGCGTGTATCAGTGGAAGCGCAGCCGCGACGTGAAATGGTATGTGCATATACTTCATATGGCGAGCGATCCGAGCACCTATCGCATGTTCGGACTGGACTGTTATGATGCTGTCATGCTTACAGGACCTTATCAGGAAGGGCAGATTCGGAGTCTGGAGGAGATGCGGGGCATTCCAGCTAAAGAGCTTCCCGTCATCGGCTGTACCTATATGGACACCTTGAAGGCCAGACTTGATGCAATGCATGAATACGGAAGGAATGAGAGCGGAGACAAAAGGATTCTGCTTGCTCCTTCATGGGGTTCAAGCGGCATTCTCTCACGATATGGCGGTAAAATAATTGATTCGCTTCTGGCCACCGGATATAAACTTGTGGTACGTCCTCATCCTCAGTCGTTCACGGTGGAGAAGCCTCTCCTGGATAAGCTTATGGCGCTTTATCCGGATTCGGACAGGCTGGAATGGAATATGGACAATGACAATTTCTCTGTGCTTCATGCCTCCGACATATTGATTACGGACTTCTCGGGGATAATCCTGGATTATGCCCTTGTGTTCAGAAAGCCCGTCATTTATGCGGATACAGCGTTCGACCCGGCACCGTATGATGCCGCCTGGATTTCCAATCCTCCTTGGATATTCGAGATTCTTGGAAAAATTGGAGTCCGACTGGATGAAACTGATTTCCCGCGCATGAAAGTGATTATAGATTCCGCAATAGTCAGTTCCACCTTGGACTTCGGTCGGGATTTGGTGTGTTCGGAATGCTGGAGTAACATCGGAAGTTCCTCAAGCCATGCGGTGGATTACCTGATTGCAAAGCAAAGCTCTTTATAAAGCTCAGCTGGACATCTATAGTAAACGAAATGATAGGCTCGGAAATCATCGGGAATCTTATAGAAGAAATCAATCTCCTAAAGCAGACAATAGAAAGCCTGCAACTCCTCCAAGCTCCCTTCGAGTGACGGGTATAAAAAGCCGAAGCCTGTGACGGCAACGCCGTCACAGTGGCAGGATCAGCCAACAGCGTCAAGCTCGGACACTGTGAGCAGTTCCGTGCCGAGCTTCTGGAGCGGCGCGTCAAACAGCTCGGTCCACGTTTCCTCTTCCGGTACATCCTCGTCAAACATATTGTAGGTCACCGTCCGCCTTTTATGCGTCAGGTAGTTTTCGCTGACGTCCATGGCCTCACCCGAATAGCGCGAGAACGAGCCGTAGTTCTTGCCGATGAGGAAAAAGTCTCCGTCCTGCCAGCGGAAGACATATTCGAAGCTGGGGGAGTCGGAGCTGCCCTCCGAATAGAATTCGCTCACCGTGATGCAGAGGTCGCCCTCGTCGTTGACCGACAGCTGGTTCTCATGGAAGCAGTCCTCGTTCTCCGCGTCATTGCCGGG
>JAFSSU010000050.1 GCA_017450845.1 Treponema sp. | reverse complement strand
GTCCGCTATGGCTTTCTGGGCTTCCTCCGGCAAATCTGAGGCCATCGCCGCCACATGGAGCGGCATTTTGAGCGACTTGTAAAGCTTCCGCATTTCCGGGATGAGGGACGCGAGCTTCGCCCTCTGGTACACGGTGCTCTTATTCCGGCAGAACAGGGCAGCAAGCTCCTCGACCGGCGTTCCCTTTTTCAGCTCCTTCGCGTACAGGATTCCCTCGTCGATGGCGTTCAGCTCCTCGCGGGCCGCGTTCTCGCTGAGGGCAATCATTTCCTCGCTGTCCTTGTCAACCTCGTCCGCCTCGTAGACATCCGCGCGGATTGTCGTCCAGCCGAGGCTCTGGGCCGCGACGGTGCGCCGTCTTCCCGCGATTATACGGTAACGGCATGGCGGGGTGCTTTCGTCCTTCACCACCATGACCGCGTTAATCTGGCCGTACTTGTCCATGTTGCGGGCAAGGGACTCGATGTCACCCTTTCCGCCCTCCGTGCGGTCATCGTTCATCAAGATTTCATCAATGACAATATCCATAGTTTTCATCTGGTCAACCATCCTTTCATTATTTCCACGAGCTTCTTAGCGACGCTCACATTTTCCGCCGAGCTTTTGTATACCGGCATCACCACGGAGAAGAGGTATCTCACCTCCTCATCCGTCAGCTCGATCTCGTTTAGTTCCTGCACCGTTCCTTTTCCGTCCTCAGCTTCCATTTTCCGTCCTCCCCGAACCTGGCGGTTGCTATCTCCGCACCGTTCGAACCTCCGTCAATGTGCTCGTATGCATAGTGTATGCTCATCCAGTAGTACACGCTCTCGACGGGCTTGCTGTAATCCCTGTCGCTGTCGTCATACGCCTCTTCGCATCCAAGCCCGCCGCCGAAGTTCTCGATGCGGAACTCCTTCCATGCAAGGCTGATGAACGGCCTGTCCGAAAGGTCAACGCCGGACTGAATGTCAATCCGCTGCTTCCTTTCGTTCACCGTGTAGGTAAACTCCATGTCCTCGCCGACAAGTCCGTTTATGAGCGCGAACAGCGCGTTCATGTTCTCCGGCTTTACCGCCTCGGCAAAGAGCCTTTCCTTGCGGCACGCCTTGTCGTCCTCGTAGTCGCATCTCTGCGCCCATCCGTCCGCTCCGTACCGCTCGATTCCCCACTTGTCGTTCCTGTCAGCCTTCGTCATGTCCGTTCCTCCGTCATGCTGTTAGTTTGTGCTTACAGCATAAGGTCTTAACCTTATTGTTCAAGCCTTTTCTGCAAGAAAATCACTTTCTTGTCAGACCGCACAGACGTATCAGGGCCTCCGAGGAGCGGAACCTGACTTTCCTCCGGGCAGGAAGCATACCCCCGCCCGGAAGGTTGCTCCTGCGGGCTGGAACATCCACTATGTGGAACGTACCGAATCCCCGCAGCTCCACGCGGTCGCCGGAAGCGACAGCATTAAGAAGCCATTCCACGGCAAGAAGGGCGGACTGCTCCGCGTCCCTGACGGTGCAGTTCCTCCGCTCCTTTATGTACGCGGCCATGTCCGACCGAGTGCGCGTCATAAGCCCTCCATCGCAATTTTCTGCTCCACCATCGCCCTGACCTCGTTCGAATGGGTGATGATGATTGTGTGGCGCAGCTTGGCCGCCTCATGGCTCGCCTCAAGCATCCGGCAGTATGCGGTCTTTGCCGAAGCGTCGAGCGCACCGTCCGTCTCGTCCTGGAAGCAGGTCAGGAATGCGAAACCCGTGTTTTTCCTGCGAATCACGGCGAAAGCATCATAAATCGCCCGCTTGATCCACACGGCCTCTCCGCCTGACTTGTTTTCCAGCGCGGTAGGCTCGCCGTCAGCCGAATCAGTGACCATAATCTTGAAGTCCTCAATCTGCTTGCGGCTCTTGCCCTGCCCGCCGATTCTGGTAGTCTCGATGCTGATGGAGAAGCGGTCGCCGTATGCGCTCTCAAGGAGGCGGTTTGCCGTCTCGGAGATTCCGGGAGCGAGCGCGTCAAGCTCAAGGGCCTGAATGCCGTCCTTCCCGAAAGCCCTGGCTACAAGCTCCCACTCCGTGCTTTCCGCCTGTGCCTCCGCAGCCTGTTTCTCGGCCTCGTCGAGCTGGGCTTTCTGTCCGTCGATTTCGGCGAGGTTTTTCTTCGCGGCCTCAATCGTCGTCTCAAGGGACGCCATTTCCGATTTCACGCGGGTAAACTGCGCGGTAAGCCCCTCAAGCATCACCTGAGCGTCAATGAGGGCAGCCTCCGCCGTCGGGTCCTTTGCTTTCGCAAGCGCGTCCGCATTGCTTTCAGCCTGCGCAAGGAGTTTCTCCCGGTCCGCAATCTGTGCGTTTATCCCCTCTATCCGCACGAGCGCGGTCTTTGCGGTATCAAGCTCGGAGCGCACACGGTTGATGTCGATTCCAGACATCTCACGCATGGCATTGTTGAGTTCCGTCGTGTCAAAGGATTTCGGCTGCGGTTTCACAGGCTCGTCAAAGGCAAGCTCCGACAACTCCGTGCCAAAGGCAGAAATCTCACCGATGATTTTTTTCTGACGGCTTTCGTTTGCGGAAAGCACGCTTTCGAGTCTCTTTATCGCATCCTTTGCACCGTTGCGCTTTGCCTCAAGCTCTGCGATTTTTCCGGCGGGAAGCTTCTGCCCGCAGGTCGGGCAGACATCGCTTATTTCCGCAGCGTCGCGCTCCATCAGCTTGATGTCGTTCCTCTGGTTGAGAATCGTACGCTCCAGAGAACCGCGCTCGTCAGCGAGCTTGTCGCGCCTTGATTCGATTTCCCGCAGCTTTCCGTCATAGGCGGATTTTTTGGACAGGTACTCGGCCATGAGCCTGGAGTTCTCCTCGCTTACGGCGACCTGCTTTTTCTGCTCCGCGCCGACCGTCTCCTGCAAAGACTCATATTTCTTTGCAAGCGTCTCGTTCGCTTCCCTGCCGTTCGCGGCGCTCTCGTTTTTCGTGCGCTCAAGCTCAAGCCCTTTGATTTCCGCCTTTATGTTCGAGATGGAAAGCCTGGCCTCGCTCTCTTTCTTCGCACGGTCGCGCTCCACGTTCGCTTTTTCCTGCGCCCTGTTCAGCCCCTCGCGGGCTTTCTTGCCGTCAGCCGTCACCTGCTCAAGCTCGGAGTGTTTTCCGGCGAGCTGTGTCTCCGCGTCCTTCATTCCGGCCTCGACATCGCCCCTGCGGCTCACGGTAAGCTCAAGCGTCTGGGCGCGGATTTCCGCGTCGTGTGCCGTCTGGCTCGCAGACTTTGCGCGGTCGTTCGCGGCATCGGCAAACCTCTGCAGGTAGTCGATTCCCGCAAGCTCAACGAAGAGCGTTTTCTTCTCGCCCGCCGTCGCGTCGGTGAGGTCTGGGAGGTTCTTTGTGGGCCTCTGCGTGATGAATGCCGTCCGCAGGAACAGCTCCATCGGCCCGAACGTTGCAAGAACGAAATCCTCGTAAGGCTTCGCGTTCTTGTCTATGCCCGGCAGTGCCTCCCAGGACTTCCCGCCGTCAGTTGAAGAGTAGGCGAAGTAAGCGCAGGAGCCGGTCTTCGTCTCTCCGTCAATCTGGATGAGGCACTTCACCATGCGCCCGCTGTCGCGGTCGCGGTAGACCACCTCGCGGAAGCTGTCCCTCAGGCAGAAATGGTCCTGCAGCTTCCCCTTGCGGGTAAGGAGCTGGGGGTATGGGTGGCAGTTCTCAATGAGCGTCGTCTTGCCCCTGCCGTTCTCGCCGGTCAGAGCGATAAGGCCGGAATCGAAGCCGTCAAAATCAATGCTGACTTCGTCCTTCCCGATTCCTTTCTTGATGCCGGTCGAACCGCGCAGACGGAGGCTCACGAGCTCCCACGCACCGTGTGCTTTCGCGCCGTCCTTCGAGATTTCCGCATCAAGTTCTGAAATCTTTTTGAGCACGGAATCTTTAAGCTCAATTCCTGAATTCTCCGCCCAGACCTTGTATTTCTCCGTTACCCCGGAAGCCCCGGTGATTTCCGCCGCACGGACGGTCTCGACGGGAACTGCGGAGAACGTGACGCGCGACCCCTCTACGGCCCCGAGATTCAGGAGCCCAGAGAGAATTACGTCCTCGTCGAGCAGGACGCGCTCTTCCTTCGTGCAGGTGATTTCCACCCACACTCTTTTTCCGGCGACTTCCCTGCCGTCAGTCTTGAAGTCGGCCCCGCCCTCTATCTTCATGTTCTGGGGGTGCGGGAAATCCACGCGCTCCACGCGGACAGGAATACCCGCGCCGTCAATCTCCACGATATTGAAGCCAGCCCTGTGGGTCTCCCCGAAATCCTTGGGGTATACGCTTCCCGCATAGTACGCGGGCAGGGTTCCCACCTGCTGGGGCTTGTGGATGTGTCCGAGCGCATAGTAGTCCGCGCCGATTCCCGCAAGGTCGTCAATGGTGATGCTGAGGCCGGTCCCGCGCTCAATCGTGCGGTCGTTCTGGAGCGAGCAGCCCGCCACGTCGCCGTGGTAGAGCATCACGCACGGGAGGTATGCGCGCTCCCTGCGCTTCGCAGAGAGCAGAAAGCAGAGCTTCTGCATGGACTCGCGCAGGGCCGCCTCCAGCTCGTCCTTCCCCGCCGTGGCATTGGCGAGCAGGTACTTCTTGCGGGGTTCCGGCACGCCGAGGATGACGGCCCTTGCCGAAGGATGTACGCCCCCGTCGTCCGGCACAATCTCGGCATCCTCTCCGTCACCCGCCAGAAGGTAGGATTGCGCAGGATCGAGGATTGTGATAGGATGCTTGGAGCTGATTTTGCGGAATACTTCAAGCGAACCGTCGGTATCGTGGCTCGGAGTCCCGTAAATCATGGCGACGGGGGCTTCGTCCGCAATGTTCCGGATTGCGTCGATGAAGCCGTTGAAACCGCTCGCCTCGGTGTTCAGCATCGAGGCATCCCATGTGTCCCCCGCTATGGCCACCAGGTCAACGGGGGCTTTTTTTATACTGTCAGCAAGGGTCTGGAGCGACTTCATTGCCGCTTCCTGATGCTCCCTGCAGCAGTGCAGGTCCGCTACGTGCGCCAGCCTAATCATACGTTCACCCCCCTTGTCTTAAGGAAGTCCCTGACACGACGTATCATCTCCTTTCTGGATGCCACGGTCGCATTGAAATTATTCGCGTCAAGCTCGTCCATCGCCAGCCTGTACGGATTTGCCCCGGACTTGAGCGTGACGTTCAGCATGTCCTTGTAGGTTTCTACCCACTGTTCGAGCGACTGCGTGAGGTTCACGAACTCGTCCTCCCCGCCGTCCCCAGCAGCCTGTTCCGCGAGGGAAGCCGCGTCCTGCGCCTCCGGCACGGCGGACGCTTCCTGAACGGGAATCTCCACGGCATCCTCGTAGCCGTAACTTTCCGTGCTTTCGGGGAGCGCGGGGGCAGGACTGCCTGCGGGAATCTCCGCAGGTTTTTCTTCCGCCTCGGTCTGCTGTGCGCGGTTGCCGAACATGGCGGCGACATCGATTCCGAGTGCCTGTGC
>JAFSSU010000049.1 GCA_017450845.1 Treponema sp. | reverse complement strand
GGAACGAGGCACTCCAGGACCGTCGGCTGGTTGCGGCACATCCCGTCAGCTTTCAGCCTGACAAACTTGTCAGGGTTCGTCTCGCTGATAAAGTACAGCCCGACATCAACGTGATCGCCCGCGATGCACAGCTTCTTTCCTTCGATGATAAGCAGCTTGCCACGGGTCAGTGTTCCGGAGTCCAGAGTCTCGTTTTCCTTCAAATCCGTGCTGTCCCAGCCAGAACCGTGGTCGTATACCCTGATCAGCTCGGGGCAAGCGATTTTTCCCCGGGTGATGACCGGCTCAAGGGTGGCCATGGTATCCTTCATGCCTTGCGACGGCCTGTACTGCACCGAGATGCAGTGCTTGCTCTTGTTGAACTCCGACTGCTCGCTGGCAAAACTTCCGTTGACGACCGGTGAAAGTACCCCCAGCCCGAAGTCAACCGAAACGCCCTTGCTTATGCGCATGGCGATTGCATTGACCACAGTGTTCCAGGTCTTCCTCATCTGGGCAGTGTCGATGCTTCCGTCATCGGAAAGCAGGTCGTTGAAGATGTCCTCCATCCTGAGCGTCCTGCGGTTGACGACACGGGCGTAATAGCTGGTCGCCTTGCCGCGCGTCTTGCGCATCTGGCTGTTGGGAGTCCTGTTGTATACTGCCGCCCATGAAAGTCAAACAGGGCGAGAATCTTGTACATCGGCATCTGGTAGATGTGTTATAGCCCTTGTGCTCATGGTAACATTTTGCTATATATGTGATTACATTACCGACGGTCTCACGGTGATATGCCTCCTCCTGCTTGCTATCAGTTTAGGGAACCTCGAAAAACTTCAGTTTTTCGAGGTAACTCTGAAAATGCGATGTCGAAAGTAGCGCTATTATAGCTACTTACGACTCGTCGGCAAACCTCTAAAAACCGCCAAAGGCGTTTTTTAGAGGTGCCCTTTATCAAATAGAACCAGAAAGTCAATCCTTTCAAATTTCCCCCTGTTGCTTTTTCTTCCTAAATATGGAATAATCGGGTAGATTCTTATCAATCCATAGGGGGGACAGTATGTCCAAGATGCATGGATCCTACACGGCGATGATTACGCCGATGAACGGGGACGGTTCGGTTGACTATGAGGGCTTTGCCCGCAACGTCCGTTTCCAGCTGGAGCAGGGGATTGACGGCCTGCTGCCGCTCGGGACGAGCGGTGAGACCCCGACCCTCAGCGAGGATGAGGAGGACAAGCTCCTCGACATCGTGATTCCTGCGGTCCGCGAGTGGAACAAGAAGCAGGGCAAGGACGTGAAGGTCCTCGCCGGCGCGGGAAGCAACAACACTCAGGATGCCGTCCGCTACGTCAAGCGCGCCAAGGACAAGGGGGCGGACTACGCCCTCGTAGTGACCCCCTACTACAACAAGCCGAGCGACGAGGGAATTTTCCGCCACTTCGAGGCCGTCTCCAAGGTCGGCCTCCCGATCATCGTCTACAACATACAGGGTCGGACGGGCAAGAACATCAACGTGCCCACCCTCATGCGCATAGCCGACCTGCCGAACATCGCGGGCGTGAAGGAAGCGAGCGGCAGCATCAGCCAGATGATGGAGGTGATCGAGAAGGTCGTCTCGCGCCACCCGGACTTCTCCGTCATGTCCGGCGACGACTCCCTGACTTTGCCCCTGATGGCGGCTGGCGGGGACGGTGTCATCAGCGTCGTGACCAACATGATTCCCGGCCTTATGACCGAGCTGGTGCATGACTGCCTGAGGGGTGACATAGCGGCGGCTCGCAAGATTCACTACCGCCTGCAGCCCTTCTTCCGTGCGGCTTTCTGCGACGGCAACCCGTCCAGCATCAAGTACGCGATGAACTACAAGGCCCAGATCTCCGGCATGGAGGGGATAAGCGCGGGAACCTGCCGCCTGCCGATCGTCGAGGCGAGGGCGGAGGCTCAGGAAATCATCAGGAACGCCATCAAGGAGTGCGGGATATGAGCGGAAAAATACCTGTAGGAGTTCTGGGCGCGACCGGCATGGTCGGCCAGCGTTACATAAAACTGCTTGAGGATCATCCGTGGTTCGAGGTCACTTACGTGGCGGCCTCTCCCCGGAGCGCGGGCAAGAAGTATGCCGATGCGGTGGAGAACCGCTGGCTGATCGGGGCGGACATCCCCGCCGCGGTCGCCCCCCTTGTCGTCGAGGACGCGAATGACGAGAAGAAGGCCCTGGGCAAGTGCCGCTTCGTCTTCTCCGCCCTGGAGATGTCCAAGGACGAGATAAAGGCCCTTGAGGAGCGTTATGCCGCCGAGGGCATCCCTGTTGTCTCCAACGCGAGCGCGAACCGCTGGACCAGCGACGTTCCCATGCTCGTGCCCGAGATAAACTTTGCCCATCTGGACATCATCGCCAGACAGCGGCAGCACCACGGCTGGGACAAGGGCTTCATCGTAGTCAAGCCCAACTGCTCGCTCCAGACCTACATGATGCCCCTCCACGCGCTGATTCAGGCGGGCTACCCGGTCAAGCGGATGATCGTTACGACCGAGCAGGCGGTGAGCGGCGCGGGTTACCCCGGCGTTCCCTCCTACGACATGATAGACAACATCGTTCCCTTCATCGGGGGCGAGGAGGAGAAGACCGAGAAGGAGTGCCTGAAGATTCTGGGCCGCGTCGCCGGGGAGTCCATCGAGAACGCCTCCGCGCCGCTCGTCAGCTCCACCTGCACGAGGGTTCCGGTCATAGACGGGCACACGGCTATCGTCAGCCTGGAGTTTGACCTGCCGGAAGGCAAGAAGCCCTCGCTCGCGGAGATTGAGCGGGTGTGGACTTCCTACAGGTCAGTTCCGCAGGAGCTTGCCCTGCCGTCCGCGCCCGAGCATCCTATCGTCGTGCGCCACGAGCAGAACCGGCCCCAGCCCCGGCGGGACAGGGAGACCGAGAAGGGCATGGCCTGCGTCATCGGCCGCCTTCGCGAGTGCCCGGTATTCGACGTGAAATTCGTTGCCCTGAGCCACAACACCAAGCGCGGTGCGGCCCTGGGCGGCATTCTCAACGCCGAGCTGCTCAAAGCCAAGGGATACTTCGACTGATGTAGACAGAGCTTCCGGGGCCTTCCGGTCCCGGAGCCCAGACTGTGTTTTAGGATAGATTTCTATGGATTTAATCAAGAAGCTCGAAAGCCTTGCCGTCCGCTTTGAGGAGGTGAAGGCCCTCGTCTCCGATGCTGCCCTGGTCAAGGACCAGAAGAAGTACAAGGAGGTCATGCGGGAGCACCAGCACCTTTCAGATCTGATGGAGCTGTACGGGGAGTACAAGAGGGTCCTCAAGGGCATTGAGGATGACACCCGGCTCATCACGGAAGAGGACGACCACGACATGAAGGAGCTGGCCCGCGAGGAGCTGAACGAGTACGAGGCCCAGAAGCCTGTGCTGGAGGAGAAGCTCAAATTCCTTTTGATTCCGCCGGATCCCCTTGACGAGAAGAACATCATCCTTGAGATTCGCAGCGCGGCGGGCGGTGATGAGGCGAGCCTCTTTGTACGCGACCTGTGGGAGATGTACATCCACCTTGCCGACCGCAAGGGCTGGAAGACCGAGACGATGGAAGCCCAGGAGACTGAGGTCGGTGGCTTCAACAAGATAGTCACGTCCATAAGCGGCAAGTTCGTCTACGGGACCCTCCGCTGGGAGAGCGGCGTTCACCGCGTCCAGCGCGTCCCGGCGACGGAGGCGCAGGGGCGGCTCCAGACTTCCACCGCCACGGTGGCAGTCCTGCCCGAGGCCGAGGAGACCGAGATTGACATAAAGCCAGAGGACGTGCGCGTGGACGTGATGCGGGCGGGAGGCCCGGGCGGCCAGTGCGTCAACACGACGGACTCCGCGGTCCGCCTGACCCACATCCCGACGGGAATCGTCGTCATCCAGCAGGACGAGAAGAGCCAGATCAAGAACAAGGCCAAGGCATGGCGCGTCCTGCGTGCCCGCCTCTTTGACCTGGAGGAGAGCAAGAAACAGGCCGAGCGGGCGGACACCCGCAAGAGCATGGTCGGTTCCGGGGCGCGGAGCGAGAAGATACGCACCTACAACTTCCCCCAGGACCGCGTTACCGACCACCGCATCAACCTGACCCTGCACAACTTGCCCTCGATCATGATGGGGAACATGGACGAGCTGCTGGACGCGCTCAACGTCTACGCCAAGGAAGAGCAGCTTAAGGACGCTTCAGAGCTTGACCATTCGTGAGGCCCGCAGCTGGGGGCGGGACTTCCTGACAAAAAGCCCGACCCCCGAGCTTGACGCTGACGTGCTGCTCATGGCCGTGACCGGGCGGGACAAGACGGCCCTGCTCTTCAAGGGCGGGGAGGCCCTTTCCCCGGAGGAGGAGGAGGACTTCCGCGCCTACATACAGGCCCGTTCGACCGGGCTCCCCGTGGCCTACATCAGCGGCCACAAAGAATTCTACGGATATGACTTCCTGGTTACCCCGGACGTGCTCATTCCCAAGCCGGACACCGAGCTTCTGGTGGAGAAGGCCCTTTCGGTCATCCGCGAAAAGCTTTCAGCAAAGAAAGGCAGGATTCTCACCCTCTGCGACATGTGCACCGGCTCCGGCTGTGTCGGAATAAGTGTGGCGCGGGCGGCATGGGATGAAGGGCTTGTCATTCGGGAGAACGCCCTGGCCCTTACCCTCTGCGACATAAGCCAGGCCGCCCTCGACCTTGCCCGGACGAATGCGGACAGGCTCTGCCCGCCCGCACTGCGTGAGAAAGTGCGCCTTGTAAGGACAAATTTGTTCCAGGCTGTGACCGGGGCTTTTGACATCATCACGGCGAACCCTCCCTACATCCCGGCGGGGGAGGTGGAAGAGCTTCTTGCCGACGGGCGGAACGAGCCCCGCCTTGCGCTGAACGGGGACATAGATTTGTTCGGGAACGCGACGGGGGAGGGGGACGGGCTCGGTGTCATGCGGAACCTGGTTCCCCAGGCGGCCGGCCAGCTTGCCCCTGCCGGTGCCCTCCTTGTGGAGGCGGGGGAATACAACGCGGAGATGACCGAGTACCTCTTCCGGGAGGCGGGCCTGCGCGATACCGGCATAGAGCGGGATTTGTCGGGGCAGCTGCGCTGTGTCTATGGCAGGAAGCTTTGATAAGCATTGAGGGGGGCTTAGGGGCGGGGCAGATTTTTTTACGTTAAACGTTTTGCCTCGCCCCCTAAAACAACAAGGGGCATGGGGAATCCCCCCATATTACTTCTTTGCCTGCTGTTGCTGCTTCTGCTTTGCTTCTTCTTCTTCCAGGTTCGTGTAGTAGGTGTCCACCGTGCGCTTCATGTCCATTACGTTGGCGACGATCATGTAGCCGTCGTAAATTGCCAGTTTGTTCCTGGACGTGAACTTGTTAAGCTCGTCGCGAGTCTCGTTGACGGAAAGCCCGGCAATCATCGCTATGTCGTCCACAGTGACGTTTATCTTGCGCTTCATGTCGTCCTCGTCCTCGCCGACGGCACCCTCGTTCTCTATGCACATCAGCATGATGTCGGCGATGCGGGCGGACAGGTCCTTTATGCAGAGTATCTGGAGGTTCCTCCTCTGCTCGAAAATCCGCTTGCAGATAAGGCGGAGCATCAGCATGGCGACGTTGGGGCTGGAGATGACGATGCTGCCGAAGTTCTCCTTGGAGAATTTCAGGCAGGTGACGCTGCCCTTCGCTATCGCAGAGGACTGCCTGACCGACTCCTGTATGATTTCCATCTCGCCGAATATCTCGCCGGGGCGGACGATGCCGTAGCGCTTCATCATCCCGTTTATGTATTTCTCTATGAGAACCTTGCCGGACTGGACGAAGTAGAAGGATTTCGCCGTCGTATTCTCGGACATGATGACCGCACCGTCCGAGAACTTCTTGGTGAAGCGGCTGAACACGGGGGCAGAGAACTGCTTGATGACTTTGGAGTCCGCCTCCTGAAACTCCTGGGAGCTGTCGGCCGCGAGCATCTCCTGCTCGGCCATCGCGGAGGCCTTGACGCGGGCTTCTGCGAGGAAGTTCTGCACCTCGTCTTTGTTGACGGCCTCGGGAATCTCCTGCATGATTTTCTCGGCCTCGTTGACCGCCGTCGCGTAACGCTCCGCATTGAAGTATGTCTTTGCTATGGCGAGGAGCTTCTCCTCCTTCGCGCCCTTCAGCTCCTCGTTCTTGAGGAGGGTCTCCGTATCGTAGTGGATGGAGCGGAGTGTCTTGGAGAAGTTCACCATCATCTTCTCCATCAGCTCCTTGTTCCTGGATATAGTGGTCTCGAATTCCTGTACGGTCAGCATGACCACCAGGCAGTCCGACATGGCCCTCGCCGTGTCGGTACGGGGCTTATGGACGAGCGCGTTCTTTACGCCGAAGAATTCCCCTTGCTTGACCGTCTCCTTGACCTCCATCTTGGTCCTTATGTCCACGGCCTTCAGCTCCACGTTGCCGGACTGGAGGATGAAGATTCGGTCATCTTTGTCCCCCGCAAAGAAAATTATGTTCCCGGGCTTATAAGCCATCTGCTTTGGCATAACAAAACTCCTATATCTCCATATTCTAGCACAAAAACATTGTTTGCGCTATGATTTTTTTTAAATTTATGATAAATTCACCTTAATCTATGATAGACTTGCACTCCCATTCCACGGCATCCGACGGCTGCTATTCACCTAGTGAGCTGGTCAGGAAAGCGAAGCAGGCGGGGCTTTCTGCCCTGGCCCTGACTGACCACGACAATTGCTCCGGCCTCATGGAAGCCCAGGAGGAGGCGGGGCGGCAGTCCCTTGCCTTCGTTCCCGGCGTGGAGCTGAACGTCGCCTGGCCGACGGGCGAATTCCACCTGCTCGGCCTTGCCCTCAAGACGATTTCCCCTTCCCTCCGTGACGTGATCGCCTTCCTGGAGGAGGGGCGGATGAGGCGGAATGAGCTGATGGCCGAAAAACTCCGGGAAAGCGGGGTGGACATAACCGTGGACGAGCTCAGGGCGGCCTTTGACACCAAGGAGCTGGGGCGGCCCCACTTTGCCGCCATGCTCGTGCAGAAAGGCTATGTCAAGACCCGTCAGCTGGCATTCGACAAGTACTTCGCCAAGGGAAGGCCCTGCTTCGTCGATAAGGCGGGAGCAGAGCTTTCCGTGGCCGTGGCCGCCATAAAGGATTCCGGCGGCATACCCGTTCAGGCGCACCCCTTGTCGATGTTCATCTCCTGGGGCAAAATCCCGGAGAAAATCGACGAGGTCAAGGCCGCCGGTGTCATGGGGCTGGAAGCCTGGCATCCCGGGGCACGGGTTTCCGAGGCGGAACGCCTGGAGGAGCTTGCGCACGGCCTTGGTATGATAGCGACCGGGGGCAGCGACTTCCACGGCGAGAAAGTCCGCGCCGACCGAAAGCTCGGCTTCAGCTCGGGCGGCCTCAAGATAAAGGATTTTTTTTTCTACGAGGAGCTCCTGCCCCTCGTCAGGGAGCTTAGGGGGAGCGAGGACCTTAGCTTCCGCCTTTAGCCCTTCGTGTACAGCTTGATTTTGTCTTCCTTGCCCCGTATGCTCGCATCGTCCACGAGGCGGAGGGACTCCTTCGCGTCTGCTTCCAGAAGGGCGAGCGTTGCCTGCGAGATAAGGAGGTCCGTCCCGTAGCTCTTGCAGAGGGACTCAATGCGGCTTGCCGTGTTCACGGTATCGCCGATTATCGTGTATTCCATCCTGTCCTTTGCCCCGATTGTCCCGGCAAAGACCCTTCCCGTGTGCAGGCCTATGCCGAAATGCAGCTCCTGCTTTCCTTCGGCTGTAAGCTCCCGGTTCAGGGCGGCGAGGGCTTCCCGCATGTCCAGGGCGGCTAGGTATGCGTCTCTGGCATGGGACGGGCTTTCGACAGGTACCCCGAACATCGCCATGATCGCGTCCCCGATGTACTTGTTTATGACTCCGCCCCGCTTTGTGATGCACTTACCGAGCACGGTGAAGTAGCGGTTGAGCAGGGAGACCACCTCCTCCGCCTCCATCTTCTCGCTCATCGCCGTGAAACTCCGTATGTCGCAGAACATCACGGTGACGACCCGGCTTTCGCCGTGGAGGGAGGCCGTGCCGTGCATCAGATAGTCCCTCACGTTTGGGTCCACGACCTTGCCGAAGGTGTCCCGCATCCGCTCCTTCTCCTCGAGCGATGCGGTCATATCGTTGAAGCTGTCCACGAGCGTGCCCATCTCGTCGTTGGATATGATGGACAGCCTGCCGCTGTAGTCCCCGGCCTTTATCCGCTCCGCTGCCTGTGTCAGGAGGGTCAGGGGCTTTACGATTTTCTTGGACAGCATGACCGTGACCGCGACGGCAATGAGCACGAGGAAAGCTATTATGAACAGCAGTCCCCGGTGTATTTCTAGCCCGTTGTTCACCAGCAGAGAGAGCATTCCGTATATGGAGTAGGCGAGCGGTATGGAAGAGATGACGAAGCCCATGCTCAGGAGCATGCCAATCTTGGGGCGGAAAAGGGTCTTGACCGACCAGACCCTGCCTTCCGGGAAGAAAACGGGGAGCAGAAGAGTCTGGTTCAGCCGCTCAAGGACAAGGAAAACCATCGTGGTGGCGGCGATTCCGACAAGAGGGTTTGCGATGCTGTTTATGATCAGGATGAATCTTATGCTGATTCCGAGCTTCTTCCGTGCCATGAACGCGCATAGGATGACGGTAGCATAGTTCGCGAACCAGCCGGCAAAGGTTGACAGGGCCATGAACATCGGCATGGATACCGCCCGCTTCCTGAGTTTTTCTTCCTTCTTCCCACATAGTGCATAGCAGAGGCAGAACAGTATGGGAATAACGTATGGAATCAATCCTCCCCAATACTTGATGCTGGAGCCCTCCAGGAACTCAACCCATTTGGCAGTGATGGCCTCGTCAAAGTTCGGGCCGGGAACCAAAGACAGTACTGCGGTGAGGATGAGGTTTATCAGGGCCGTCAGCAGTGTGTAGAGGAGTCCTGTCTTTCTGAATCTGGATAGCTTTTGCATATTACGGCATATTCTATATGCTAATGGCATGAGCTTTCAAGGGGCGAATAGGGGCGGAAGCGGAGCCTCGCATCTGACCGTCTCCCCGGTCAGCGGATGGGGGAACTCCAGCAGGCGGGCATGCAGCATTATCCTGCCGCCGTTCTCGGGGTAGCCTTCCGTTCCTCCGTAGACGCTGTCCCCCACGATTGGGAAGCCTGACAGGGACAGGTGGACCCGGATCTGGTGCGTGCGGCCTGTGGCAAGCTCGCAGTCAAAGAAGCAGAGCGGCCTTCCCTTCCGTTCCCCGGTATGGACGAGCGTGAAGTCCGTGCGGGCGTGGAGGCCGCCCCTGTCCGCCGGGACTTCTCCCATCCTGCATGCCTGGCTCTTGGGGCTGACCCGCCCGATGTAGTCGTCCACGCTGAAGCTGTGGGGGAGGGCAAGCCCCCGGAGCCGTCCCTCACCGGTGCAGGTCGTCACCGCCCGGTAGATTTTTGTGGCTGTGCGGTTCTCGAACATGTCGTGGACGGCCTTGTTGACCTCCCGGGTCTTGGTGAAAAGCAGGGCACCGCTCGTCTCCCTGTCCAGTCTGTGCATGATCCCGGCGTATGGCGGGTTCCTGAGCGAGGGCTTCTTTTTCCACAGGTAGTCTATGACCGCCTGGTGCATGTTGCCCCGGCCATCGACCATGGTCTCCTCGCTCGGCAGGAAGGGGGGCTTGTTCACGACGATGATGCTGTCATCCTCAAAGAGGACATCCTTTTCTTCCAGGGTGAACTCGATGTCGCCGTTGTCTTTCTCGTAAAAGAGCTTGTCCTCATCAATGTCCGCCGTGACCCGGCTCCCCGCCCGCAGGATGAACGAGGGCCTGGTGCAGGGCCGTCCGCCCACCGAGACGCAGCCCGCCACGATCATGCGGCGGAGCTTGGAGTTTGAGAGCTTTGCGTCCGGCGGAAAAAGGGGCGGGACTTCCCGCCGGAGAAAGATGTCCAATCGTTCCCCGGCCGCATCTGGCGGTACGGTCCAGCTCCTTCTCACGCTTACTTTATGACCTTGAGAGACTCGTGGTCTATCGTAAGGGCGACGACGATGAGGAAGATGATACCCTTGACCAGCTGCTGGGTCGCGGAGACCGGGAAGACCATCGGGAGGCTCTTCTCCAGCACGCAGTAGGTCATCGTTCCGATGATGATGTTGGAGAAACGTGCCCTCGCGCCGCCGGAAATCGGCATTCCGCCGAGAACCAAGGCTATGAGGATCTGGGTCTCCAGCTGCCTTCCCGCCGTTCCCGTGATGCTTCCGACGCGGACGACGTTGATGAAGGATGCGAAGCCCGTGATTGCGCCCGCGGTGACGTAGACCATGAACTTGGTGAAGTCAGGGCGGCAGCCGGAGAAACGGGCCGCCGTCTCGCCCGCGCCGATTGCACGGAGGTCGAATCCCACCCTCGTATAGTGCCAGATGCCG
>JAFSSU010000048.1 GCA_017450845.1 Treponema sp. | reverse complement strand
TTCCAGGGCTTTCTCCAGATGGTTCCTGTACGCTTCCTTCTCGTCCTCGACGACGAAGCTGTGGATGATGCAGGTTCCTATCATATAGCCCATGGAATAAAAGGGGAACTGGGTGGCCATGAGCTGCAGGGTGATGAAGACGACCATCGCCATGCCGAAGAGCCCGATCGCAAGGTAGTGCATCCGGGTCTTCTCCCCTGCGTCCTGGTCCTGCCGGCCCGGACGCAGGAAAAAATCCCTGTTCGTTATGAACAGCACTATCGAGGCCAGGATTCCGACAGACGAATAATACATCACTTCACCACCTCAAGGAAGTCCCTGATTGCCTTGACGACATCCGCCGGGCGGTCGGCCTGGGGGCTGTGCCCGCAGCCCGGGATGACGGCAAGTTTCTTGGACGGGGCCGTGACTGCCCCGCAGTACTGCTCGACAAGGCTCCGGGGTGTCACCCAGTCGCATTCGCCCGAGATGAACAGGACGGGCATCTTGTATATTGTGCCGAAGTCATAGATGCTGGATCTGAGCAGATGGTCGAGCAGTTTGCCGTTGAGGGCGTACGTCTTCTCCGGGCTGGAGGACAGGCAGAACATCCAGCGGGCATCGGTCAGGTTGAAGTAGGGGGACAGGGCACCGCGCAGCATGGACTTCTCCGCCACCGGGGGCTTGTGGTATCTCTCCGTGAATTCCCTGAGCGCGATCAGCTTGAAGAAGCCCGGTTCCGCCGCGAACTCCTCGCATGCCCTCCGCATCTCCGCGGTGTCGTCGCCCTTCGTCGCCGCCTTGTAGAGCGCGTCCTCGCAGGAGAGGATGTCCCCCTCGCGGAGGAGCGTGCACTGGCCTATGGAGATGTAGGCCGCGACTTTCTCCGGGTTTGCCATGACGTAGGCCGTGCCGAGGAAGGTCCCGTAGGAGTGCCCTTCTATGATCACCTTCTCCGTGCGGAATTCCCCGCGTACATGATCGACGAGCGCGTCCAGGTCCGCCAGTGCCCGGTCGAAGGTCACGGTTTTGTTTTCCGGGTCGGCCTTCCTGTTCCTGATGTATGTCCTTCCGCAGCCCCTCTGGTCCCAGGTGACGAATGTCGCCTTGCCCAGGAGCGGGTCCATGAACGTGTAGCCGAGGCATGCGTCGGGGCTTCCCGGCCCCCCGTGCAGGTGGATGACGACGGGGTTGGACATGTCCCTGCCCCGTATCCTGACGAACTGCTCCTGCCCGCCGATGCCGACGTAGGCCTCCTCGCAGATACCCCTCTCCTGATTGACAAGGCCCTTGATGAAGATGAAATTCCGTATCAGGAAAAAGGCTGCGACGGCGGCGGCAAGCAGGCACAGGAGAATCCAGCCCGCGCTCTTTGCCACGGCAAGAATCCTTCCGGCAGTCCTGCCGCGCTTTTCCCGGGAGCCCCGACCGTCCTCCTGCCCGTCCAGGGCTTCCTTCCTGTGGTCCAGGTGGATACTGATATGCCCTATGCCGAGGAAAATCACGGAGGCGAGCAGGAAGCCGTTCCTCCCGTAGATGCCGAGGAAGAAAAATGCCATGACGGGAAGGCTTGCCCCCGCGACCGGGATTCCGAGCAGGCCTGAATAGAAGTCCCGCATCGTCCGCCTGCTCCTGAAGTAGCGCAGCCAGAAGGCCTCGTACATGAGCATGAAGACGAAGGAGACGATAAGGAAGATGATGTCGGGGAAGAACGAGTCCGTGCCCAGGCGGACGTTCGTGTCCGAGAAAAGGAGCACGAGGGCGCAGACAAGGCACTCGCCCGCGCGTTCCAGCGCGAGGAGCGTCCGGTTCTCGGGGGCGGACCCGTCATAGCCCCGGGGCTTGTTCCGTGTCCAGATGATGTTCGGGATGAACAGCATCGCGAGGTAAACGAGACCGACATAGGAAAATCCGAAGTGTATCATAGGAAGCTGCCCCCCGTTTTCTTACTTCCCGACGCAGAAGTTGCTGAAGATGCTCTCAAGCACGTCGTCGCCCGTCACCTCGCCGGTGATTTCCCCGAGCGAGGCGATCGCGTCCTCTATGTCCTGAACCACGGCATCCAGTCCGAGCTCCCCTGTCTCCGCGACGCGGGCCGCGTGTGAGAGATGCCCTGCCGCGTCGGCACAGGCCGAACGCTGCCTCTCCGAGCCGAGCGCGGCCTCCGTGCTGCAGGACCCTAGGTCCTTCGGGCCGGGAGCCCCGGGCCCGCTTCCGCCCGCGAGCAGATTCCTCGCGCCCGCCGTCAGGCCGTCCATTCCCTGCCCGGTCCTCGCGGAGACGCTGACGGCCAGTGCCCATCTCCCGCCGCCCGGTCCTCCGGGGGAGGGGAGGGGCAGGGAGCCCTCCTTGTCGCACTTGTTCCACACGAGGATTGCCGGGGGAAGGCCGGGGGCGGAAAGGAATTCCCTGTCGTCCTCGCGGAGGCCCGCGGTCGAGTCCACCAGGTAGAGCAGGAGGTCGGCCTCCCCGGCCAGCACCCGCGCGCGCGACACCCCCTCTTCCTCCACGGGGTCGTCGGTCTCCCTGAGCCCCGCCGTGTCGAAGAGGCGGACTGGTATGCCGTCCAGCGAGGCGAGGTTCTCCAGGTAGTCCCGGGTGGTACCCTCGTTGTCGCTGACTATCGAGCGGTCCTCCTTGAGCAGGGCGTTGAACAGGCTGGACTTGCCCGCGTTGGTCCGCCCCGCGAGGACTATCTTTGCCCCCTCCTGGTACAGCCTCTCGCTCCTCCAGCCGGCGAGCAGGTCCTCGAGCCCGCCGAGTACATCCTTCAGTGCCCCGAGGTCAAAGCTGTCCGCGATCGTCTCCTCGTCCTCGGGGTACTCGACGGCGACCTCTATGGAGGCGAGCAGGCGGGTCAGGTCCTTCTTCGCCGAGTCGATCCTGCGGCAGAGGTTTCCGGCGAGCCTCCCCGCCGCCTTGCCCCGCGAGATGTCGGTCTTGCTGTCGATTATCTCCCGGACGGCCTCGGCCCGGGTCAGGTCGGTCTTGCCGTTGATGTAGGCGCGGAAGGTGAACTCCCCCCGCTCGGCCTGCCGGAAGCCCGAGCGCAGGAGGAGGGCGAGCACGGACCTGACGACGGCGATGCCGCCGTGGCAGAATATCTCCACCATCTCCTCGCCGGTGAAGGAGGCGGGCTCCCTGTATACCCCGAGCATCACCTCGTCGATCCGGCTCGCGATCTTACCGTCAGCCCCCCGCACGACGATCCAGCCGTGGACGAGCGTGTTCCCCGCCGCCCCAAGGAGGGCCTCGGGGCGCGAGAAAATTTTGGAGACGAGCGTGACGCTCCCCCTCCCGGACGTGCGGACGATTCCGATCGCGGAAGGCGAGAGGGCCGTCGCGATCGCGGCGACCGGCTCCTGCGGCGTGTATCCTGCGCTGCCCATACGCCAGCCCTAGCCCCGTGCCCTCATCCGCTCAATCCTCTCGCGGATGGCGGCGGGCATCTCCAGCTTGGGCGCGCCGGGGTGCAGTAGCCATGTCGCGGCCGAGTGGGTCTCCGAGATTCGGAACATCGGCGGCTCCTGCTCGAAGTCAATCTGCATTGCGTACTTGTTGCGGGGGGCGAATGCGTCGCCCGGCGGTGGATTCAGCATGTTCGGCGGTGTGCCGGGTATCGCGTCCAGGCTGCCCGTCGTGTCCAGGTCGGGCATGGAGGAAAGGAGTGCCCATGTGTAGGGGTGGGCGGGCGAGTAGAAGATGTCGTCGGCGGTCCCCGTCTCGACGATCTTGCCCGCGTACATCACGGCGATGCGGTCGGCGACGTTCGCGACCACGCCCAGGTCGTGCGTGATGAAGATGACCGACATGTCGTTTGCCTTTTTGAGGGAGTTTATGAGCTCCAGGATTTGCGCCTGGATCGTCACGTCCAGCGCGGTGGTAGGCTCGTCGCAGATGAGCAGCTCGGGATGGGAGGCAATCGCTATCGCTATGACAATCCTCTGCCGCATGCCGCCGGAGAACTCGAAGGGGTACTGGCCGAACCTTTTCTCCGCGTCCTGTATGCCGACGTCCCGCATTATCCGCAGGGCCCGGCTCCGGGCCTCCGCCTTGGAAATCCTCTTGGATTTGTCCTTCCTTCCGGCAAGCAGCATCGCCTCGGTCAGCTGCGGGCCTATCTTCATGATGGGGTCGAGCGAGGACATTGGATCCTGGAAGACCATGGAGATGCGGTTGCCCCGGATGCGGCTGCGCTCGAAGTCCCTCTCGGTGTACGCGAGCAGGTCCTCGCCCCGGTAGAGTACCTGGCCGCCCCCGATGACGGCGTTGGGGGCCTCTATGCCGAGCAGGGCGCGGGCGGAGACGGACTTGCCGGAGCCGGACTCGCCGACGATGGCCAGGGTCTCCCCCTTCCTGAGGTCAAACGAGATGCCCCGGACCGCCCGGACCATCCCCTTGTTCGTCCGGAACGATATGGCGAGGTCCCTGACCTCGACGATTTTCTCCGGGTCCCCGCTGCTGGCACTGCCCCCGTCCGCTGCTTTCTCTTCCATAAATACCCATGATAGCATATATCCTCCGTCTCTTCCAGCCCCTCGCGTCGGCTCCGGGCGGACACCGAGGCGGCCAAGGCAGAGGGGGCCGAGTGACCCCCGCTTTGGGACTGCGGCCCCGCGGCCATAACTTTAATTTATCCTGTATGTAACACGCTTTTTATGGAAATTTGGGGTAGCCTGTGCTAAATTCATCCCGAAGACCCGATATTTGAAGATGAGGGCCGTTATTTCAGGAGGTTTTTATGCATTTTGGGACCACAGCCAAGTCTTTCCTCATTTCCGCAGCCCTCCTTTCCTGTCCTTTCGCCATGCTTCAGGCGGAGAGCCTGACGCTGAGGGAGGCCGTAGAGCGTGCCAGGGACGGAAACCTGGGCGTGAAGGAGGGAGAGGTCTCCGTCAGGTCCGCCAAGAGGGCATCCAGCTACTCCTGGAACTCCATAAGCCCCTCCATAAAAGCGACTGGCAGCCTGTCCAAGGCCCTGCCCAAGGACGACAGCAGCCCGGCATACGGGGCTGCGGCCTCCGACGCGGCCCGGATTTCCCTCGGGGCGAGCGTGAACATCGGGCTTTCCCCCTCCATCGCGACGAGCATCAGGGGGGCCAGGCTGAGCTACGAGAAGCAGCTGATAGACTACGACACGACGATGAGGACTGTGGAGCTGAACGTCCGCAAGGCCTTCTACCAAATCCTCTACGAGCAGGAATACATCAGGCTCCAGGAGCGGAACGTGGAGTCCGCCAAAAAACAGTACGACACGAACAAGTCCAAGTATGACCGGGGTGTCCTGCCCCGCCTGGACGTGCTGAACTCCCAGATTTCCTACCAGAACGCCCGGCTCGCCCTGGACAACGCCAGGACGACGCTCTCCAATGACATGGCGACCTTCAAGAACCTCCTGGGCATGAGCCAGAGCACGCCGCTGGAGCTTTCCGGCAGCCTGGACAGGTACGCGGAGCTTTCCGACGTGTCCGTGGGCGGGGTGGACGCGAAGCCCAATACGATCGCCTCCCTTGAGAAGCAGGTGGAGATAGCCCGGAACTCGCTGATGGCGACCCGGCTCTCGGCCTGGGCCCCGACCCTCTCGGCAGGCTACTCCTACAGCCTGTCCACTACGACGGACGACTCGACCGACTGGAGCAAGGGAGGGACGCTGTCCATAGGGGTCAACATCCCGATCGACGGCTTTTTGCCCTGGTCTTCCGGGGCCCAGTCCATCGCCAGGCAGAAGGACAGCCTGGCGCTCGCGGAGATGCAGCTGGAGGACGCGAGGAACACGCAGAGGATAAACGTGGACAACGGGCTCAGCCAGGTGAAAAGCCTCGTGTCCGCCATAGGGCTCCGCAAGCAGGGCCTTGAGGTCGCAGAGGAGAGCTACCGGCTGACGCTGGAGGCCTACAACAACGGGACCAAGGACATCATCGTCCTGCAGAACGCGAGGAACGGCCTCTTTGAAGCCGGCGTGAACCTGAAGAACCAGGCCTACAACCTCGCGGTCGCGCTGCTGAACCTGGAGAATGCCCTGGGGGTGCCTTTCGGGAGCCTTTCGGGCATTGACGAGTAAAAGCGCGGATGTGCCGATAATAATAGGACATAGAAAGAGAATACGAGATAACAAGAGATAATAAGATTGAGGAGAATGCGATGAAGGCTGCCGTCAAGGTGATCATAGCCCTTGCAGTATGCGCCGCCGTGATTTTCGCGGCATTCACATATGTGAAGAGCTCCTCCGGCTCCAAGCAGGGCGGGCCGGGAGGCCCCGGGGGCGGGCGACCTGCCGCGGCTGGCGGGGGCAAGGCCCAGGGGGCCGGCGGAAATTCGGCCGGCAAGGGCGGCGCGGGGATGCCATCCCAGTCCGCAAACCTTATCTCCGTCCGCACCCTCACGGCAGAGATTACCCCGCTGCAGGACTACGTCAACACGACCGGCGAGATAGAGCCGACGAGCAGCGTTGACGTGTTCCCCGACATCGGCGGCAAGATACAGTCCGTCAGCGTCAACGTCGGCAGCTACGTCAAGAAAGGGGCCGTCCTGATGAAGGTGAACCCCTCCACCCCCGGAACCCAGTACGCGCTCAACACTGTCTACGCGCCGATCTCCGGCACGGTCACCGCGCTCAAGGTCAGGACCGGCAACACGGTCACGGCGGGCACTGCTGTCGTCACGATAGGGAACGTGGACGAGCTGCAGGTGACGGCGAGCGTCCCCGAGCGCAACGTCGCCTCTCTCAGGAAGGGGCTCAAGGCGGACATCGTGCTGGAGGCCTATCCCGGGCAGGTATTCGTCGCCTCCATCGTCCGCATCTCCCCGGTCGTGGACAGCTCCAGCCGCACCAAATCCGTCACCCTCGAGTTCGACAAGAAGGACGGCCGCATAAACGCGGGCATGTTCGCGAAGGTCAAGCTCTACACCGACGTGTACTCGGGCTGCCCGGTCATCCCGGAGACGGCGGTGCTGGAGAAGTCCGGGACCAAATACATCTACGTGGTCAACGCGGACGGGGCCACCGTCAGCCAGAGGAAGATAACGCTGGGGAACGGCGTGGACGGCTACGTGCAGGTGACGGGCGGCGTGAGCACGGGCGAGAAGATGGTCATAGAGGGAATGAATTCCCTGGGAGAGGGCTCCGCCATCCGCGAGGTCTCGGCGGGCAGGTAAGGACGGGATAGTATGCTAAGCGAAAAGACACTGCGCCACCCCATCCTCATGCTGATGGTCTTCCTCATGCTGCTGGTAATCGGCCTGTTCACCTTGTCGAACATATCGATCGCGCTCTTCCCGGACATCGACATGCCCTACCTGTGGATATCGTCGACCTACACGAACGCCGACCCGGAATCCGTGGAGAACTCTGTCACCAAGCCGATCGAGAACGCGCTTGTCTCCATAACGCACCTGGAGTCAATCTCCTCCACCTCGTCCGAGGGGCGCAGCTCCGTCTCCCTCGAATTCGCGTACGGCACCGACCTGGACCAAGCCGCCAACGACGTGCGCGAGAAGCTGGAGCGCGTGACCCGCTCCCTCCCCGAGAACGTGACCCCGACGATCATGAAGATGAACATGTCCTCGGATTCC
>JAFSSU010000007.1 GCA_017450845.1 Treponema sp. | reverse complement strand
TCGCCGTGGAGCTGGAGGAACAGGCCGTCGCTATCGCCGTGGCAAGCCCCCCGAGTCCCAAGCTATCCTTTATGAAAGCCGCGACGTAACCGGCCCCCTGCATTTCCAGGGTATATCCTGAGGGAAACTCCCCGCTTCCCAGATACTGGCGGTGCGCCTCTATGGAAAGCTCGCTGCCGTTGTCGCATCCGCCCGCGCACACACCGATCCGGTCTGCCCCGTAACGCTTGATGACACTGCCGAGCGGCTCCCCGAGCTGCTCCAGAGAGGCGGCGACCATCCTGAAAAGACGGGTGTCAGGGTAGCGGGAAGATGCGGGGGCAGGCAGCGGACAGGAGAGCGTCGCCGCATAGAATTCCTTGTCCCCGTACTTCGTCCGCACAGGTTTGACAGCCGAATTGTCGGCAGAGGAGACACAGCGCCAGAGGGCATCGGGGCCAATCCCGCACGCGCTGACGACGGCAGGACGGGAAAAATGAATCACGCAGCCGCTCATTCTTCCACCTTCCTCAGCTCATAGCGGTAACCTCGCAGGAAGTTCGTGATGCTGACGGCATCAGAGTCCTTCACAATCTCTTCTATTATGCTATTCCCGTCCAGAATCCGGCGGATTTCCTTTGCGCCCGCAAGCTCACAGCTGAACGAAAGTCCCCCCGCCATATCATAGAGAGACGCGAGCGCGGGTAGCTCATAATAAGCGTTCTGGATGTCCAGCACAATGTATTCCGCCCTGACATCCTTTGGAAAATACGGCGATGAGAAGGAAAGGCTCTTTCCGTCATAGCTCAGGCTTCCCATGTCCATCCCCATCTCGTTCAGCAGCGTTATGCCGATTCCCCCCTGGTCCGCCTGTATGTACGCCAGGGAAGAGAAGCTCTGCTCCCCAAAGAAGCCGGTGAACAGCTGAAGCTCGTCCAGAATCCCGTCCATGCAAGCGGGAGCCAGGAGCGTGACGGCCTTGCTGTCGGTAATGTATACTGGGATTACACGCCGGTCCCCCCTCCCCTCCTTCCGTCCGCTTGTGGCGCAGGAGGCAAACAGGAGAAACGGGAGCGTCAGGGCAATGAACGCAGGGATTTTCCGCATGGGCTGATTATAACAAGAATCACGCATCTTTGCAATTTTCCCGCCCCATCCCGGTGCATAAAAATGCGGCGAGGCAGCCCGCAAAGATGCAGAGGCCGATGATGTGCACGGGAACAAAGCTGCTCAGGGCAAGCGCACCGAAGGACAGCTCCGTGGTGACGAAGGAGAGGAGGACGGCTGCAGGTTCTATGCCCCGGCCGCCAGTCTCATCCCGCCGCCCGTGCTCGGTCATGTAGATGATGTAGTCCAGCCCCAGGCCGAACACGAGGACCATCCCTGCCGTGCAGAAAAAGTCCACCGAGTAGCCGGACGCGGCGAACACGGCCAGTATCACGGAGAAGCTGACCAGGGGGACAGCGGCAATCATGAGGGTCTGCCTCCAGCTGTAATTCAGCTTCATGACGGCGATGATGAGCAGGTAGGCGGCTGCGAACATCAGCAGGACCTTCCTGGTCAGCCAGTCCAGAGAGCCGTTTATGCCGCTGACCTTGTCCAGGTAGTACACGCCCTCCGTCTCATCCGCCAGAGCCTGGTATAACGCCGCGTCGCTCACGCTGGCAGGAAGCACCACGGAGCAGAAAGTCCCGTCCCCGGCATCCCCGAGCCAGAGGAGTTTCATGATGGACGCAAGGGATTCCGGGACAGAGCCCCTGACTCCAAGCGAATCAGGCTCAAGGTAAACGACTTTTTCCTTCTCGAACTCAGAAAGGATTCCGTCCTTCCCGCCATCATCCTGCCAGAGCATGTCGAGCTGCCCCGGAAGACGGAGCAGCAGCTTCCCGCAGGCAGCAAAGGACTTGTCCTGAGTCCTCCTCGACGGAATGAAGCGGCTGGTCGCCACGAACCTGTCCCGAAGCCTCGCGCACAAGGCCTCCTCCCTGAGCAGGACTTCCTCCGCCGTGTTCCCGCTGACGATGAAGTAGCTGCCAGGATTGTAGCGGAGAATCATGGCTGACAGGATGGTATCCTCCTTGAGCCGCCCCTGCATCTTATACAGGCCGCCTATCCCGTTCCTGACCTTCAGGCTGTCATGCCTCACGGCGAGGACGCAGATGGAGGCCGCCATCATGGCAAGAGGGACAAGCTTTCCCCACGGCAGCCTTCCCCGTGCCAGTGACGGAAACTTCATGAGGGGGAGACGAGCCCTCCGCTTTGGCAGGCGGAAGAGGGGATAAAGGCCGACAGTCGTCAGGAAGGAGCTGGTTATGCCCGTGAACGAGAACAAGGCGATCTGCCTGAGCAGGGGGAAGGGCATGAAGAAGAGCAGGACGTAGCACAGCTGCGTGGAGATGAAGGAGAAGCCCAGGCCCCGGAACAAGAGGCTCCTTACCTCCCCTCCCGAGCTGATGGCGGCATCGTACTTCCAGTGCATGAAGAAGTGCAGGCTGTAGTCTATGCAGCAGCCGATGAGGGAAGTGCCGAATACGAGCGCGAGCGCCTTTATGTCCCCGAAAACGGCATGGGTGCAGGCGAACGCGCTGGCGGCCGAAAGAGCGACGGAGAGCAGGGACATCACGATGGGGAGGGGCGAGCGGAACACGAGGACAAGGAGGCAGAGCACCAGGAAAAGGCTGACCGCAGAGATAAGCGTTATCTCCCGGGAGGCAGACAGGGAGCTCTCGTAGCTGTGGAAAGGCGTGCCGGAAAAGACGAAACGGAAGCCGTCCGACTCCAGCGGGAGGCAGACATCATATACCGTGCTGACCGCGTTCCGCCTGCTGGCAAGCCGCGCCCCCTCCTCGCTGAGGACGGCCCGGATCATCACGTATGATTTTCCCTCATACTCGGTCGCAAGCACACCGTCCCGGGGTGAAAGCGCGGTACCGGAATCCTGCACGGCCTCCATGCAGGAGCGCAGCTCCGTGTCGGTCAGAAGGAAAGGGTCGCCGTCCAGCAGGTCCATGGACGCGAGCGAGAATCCCGAGAAAGCCGTCACGAGGGCATTCCCCGCAAAGGAGTCCGCCCCTTCCTCCGAGGCAAGAATCCTGTCCGCCTCGGCCGCGGGCAGGAGCCGGTAGCGGTTGGCATAGATGAAGCCCTCTATGTCCGAGGCCGCCCCCATGTCCGCCGCGAGGGTCAGGGACTCGAACTGCCAGGGATGAGCGGCCAGGGCCTCGTACACCCGTCCCGCCATATCCTTTGCCTTGCCGAATTCAGCGTGGGAGACAAGGATGAATATGTTTCTGGAAGCGTTCCGTGTGAGCAGCGTGTCTGCCGCATGCAGCGTGTCTGCATGATGCAGCGTGTCCGATACACCGGCGGCAGTGTCCGGTATCATGCCGGACAAATCCGAGTCCATGTGTATGCCCCCGCCGTGCAGGAGAGAGATGAGAAAAGCCAGGATGATGGCAGAGTGGAACAAGGCCCACAGTATGGTGAAAAAACTATTCGGCGGAGAAATATGCCTTCTCATCGTCAGTCAGACCGGCCCTGTGAACTTGATCGGAAAAAACATAGCGTATGCCCGCCCCGCCCTGCTCCTCTATGAGGACGGAGCTGATGAAGGATTCCTTCCCGCTTGCCCCTTCCATAACGATGCTCCTCATGGCGGCGGCAATCGTGCTGTCTTTCGGGACAAGCCGTATCACCCAGTCATTCCCGTCCGGAGAGCTTCCGCCCGCCGAGAAGGAGACGCGGAAGTTTTTTTCCAGTTCCGACCTGTCCCCGGAGAAGACCGTCGCCAGCGTTCCCGCTATGTGCTTGAAAGTCTCGTTCCCCGAGCCGTCAATCACGGTCTTCCTGCCGTCCGGGGCCGCCTGTATGATTTTGTCCCGGCTGACAGCAAGCAGGGAGGCGACCGGCTTCTCGGTCTTCCAGGCGATTCCCTCATCGCATATCACGAAGCTGCCCTGGGACCTGAGCGGCCGCCTGAGGTTCGCCGAGGTCCGCTCCTGCACGAAGGAACCACTGGTCACCTTGTATGCCGTAAGCTCGCGGCAGACGGAGTCAAGGCTGGGACCGGGAGCTGCGGCGCATGGCGCGAGACAAGAAGCTGCATGAAATAGCAACAGCAGGAAAAAAGCCCCGAAAGGCCTCGCTTTGATTCCTCCGATCATCCCTCACCTCCTCCGAGCAATGCCTCAACCTTGTCCCTGAAGGGCCGGGGCGTGATGAAGCAGCTCTCACCGCTCTCGTCGGACACGGCCATCTGGGTGCTCTCCGCCCTGGTGGTCAGCTCCCCCGTTTCGGCATTATAGAATTCGAATTTTATCTTGATGCAGGCCTCGTATTCGGCAAGGGTCGCGACAGCCCGCACCCTATCCCCGAAGCGGAGGGAGCGGATGTACTTGACGCGGACATCGACGATGGGGAACGAGAAACCCGAACGCGCCATCTCCAGGTAGCCGAAGCCTATCCTGTCCAGCAGGGCACAGCGGGCCTTCTCCATATACTTCACGTAGTTCCCGTGCCAGACAATCCGCATGGCGTCCACGTCATAGAACTCCACGGGAAACGTTATCTCCTCAGTCAATGCCATCCTGTCCATCCGCAGCTCCAGCCGAGCAGTCTTTATCTTGAAACAACCAGAAATCGAAAAAGTTATACCATTGGTAGGGGTACTCCAGGCAGCGGCCCTCCAGAAGCCCCGCGAACTGGCGGCAGAGGGATTCCACCCGGGCCTTGCGCTCCTTGCGGGAACAGCCGAACGTGATGCCCGACCTTGTGACGAACATATTGTAGCGGGGGCGGAAGAAAGTCCCCTTCTCCCTGAGCGAGAAAACGAAATAGACCGGGACGTTCAGGAGGGAAGCGAGCATGAAGCTGCCGCAGGGAAAGGGCGCGTCGCTGCCAAGAAAGCTCACCCTGAAGCTTCGGCCCGGGTCGGATGCCGACGTCCGGTCACCCGCTATGACGACCAGCCCGCCGGCAGCAAGTGTCTCCTGCAGCCGCTCCAGGCTGTCCACCCCTATCTGGGACGCGGGGATTATGTCCATCCGGTAGCGGGAATTCAAGTCATTTATGGCGCTCGTAAAGTGCCGGCTCATCTGCACGTCCATTATCACCGTGACGGGGACCTGCCTGTCCACCCCGGTCTTCCCGTAGCTCGCCAGGCAGCGGAGGAGCTCCATGTTGCCCAGGTGGGAGCTTATCAGCATGGCACCCTTCCCCTCGGAAAGCCGCTTCTTCAAGTCCTGCACGTCGTCATCGTGGAAAATCACGTCGTCCAGGCTCGCCTTGCCGCTCCACGCCGCAAGCTTCTCCACCAGGCAGAGGGAGAAGGAGGTCACCTGAGCATACGCATTGGGCCGGCGGAGTGCCTTCCCTCCCGAGAACGAGGCAAGCCGCCTCTGATAGTCCGCCGCCGACTTCCTGACCTGAGGGGAAGAGATATAATAGAAGAGACTGACGAATGGCACCATGCATGACAGGACAGGAAACGGAAGGACCTTCACGAGGAAGATGAGAATCCGTATGGGAAGGTCGCTCCCCGTCACCTCCTTCTGCCGGGACCAGTGAGAGACGGACGCGCTCATCCCCGGCTCCTTCTGCACGCCCGCCACAAAAGCAGGGGCAGGCGGACCAGCATCCCCACAAAGAGGCGGGTAAAGGTCAGGGAAATCCTCAGGTTATCGCGGAACATGCGGAAGTTGGAGACCCCGTCCGCCGGATATGTCACCCGAACTCCCTTGTTGACTAGGGGGATTCCCTTCCAGAGCAGGCGCACGAGGATGTCCACGTCGTATCCCATGCGGGCATCCAGCAGGACATGCCTGTCCAAAAAGCGCGCGTAGTGGGGGAGCAGGGGGTAAATCCTGAAGCCGCAGAGAACGTCCTTTATGCGGCCGTCAAGCGTGACGACCCGGGCCCAGCCGTTGGAGAACTCCCTGCCCTTCTTCCTGTAGCCCGGGACGCTGTCGTCATAGACAGGGTAGCCGCAGATGACCGCAGCGGGGCTCTCCTCCGCCGCCGCAAGGAATTCCCCGCAGGCCGCAGGGTCATGCTGCCCGTCCGCGTCGAGCTGGAAGAGGTGGTCTATGCCCCTGTCCAGCGCAGCCCGGACGGCGGCGTTCATCGCCCGGCCCTTGCCCCCGTTTTTCTCCAGGCGGACCACGGTGACGAGCGAAGACAGCTCACCGGCGGCGGCGACGAGATTCCTGTCCTCTCCCTCGTTACCGTCATCGACGATGATTATCGGAAGGCCGTAGGGAATCAGGCTCCTGACCACAGAGGCAAGGGGTTTGCCATGCCGGTAGACGGGGATGGCGAATGCGGCCGTCACGGGAGCCTCACGGAGAAGCTGCCAGTGGAATATGACCTGCCGGCATCAGCGGCATCTCTTACCGTGTAGGTCACGGAATCCTTCCGCCCGTTCAAGCTCATGTCAAGGCGGATTTTCGTGTCAGGAAGGATCGGGGAGGAAAACTTTATGCGCCGTATGCGGAGGACGGCGGCCTCCGTGCCGAAGTACTTCCTCGCGAGCCTCGTGATCATCTGGAACTGCCCCACTGCGGGGAGCAGCTTGTACTGGGGGAAGTGGCCGTCAAAGAAGTCGCTTTCTGCCGGGACAACGAGCTCCAGATCCACATGGGACTCATCCCTCGCCAGCACGCGCTCGTCCCGTATGCCGTGATCACTCATCAGCGTCCCCGCTTTCCGCTGGCTTCGCGAAGAGGGCCGCGATGTCCTCCTTGTGCTTCTTGCCCTGCACGTCGGTTGGAAGAACGTCCACAAATCGCCACTTCTTGGGGATGACGACGTTCTCGAAGTACTGCATCAGGAAGTCATGGAAGAAGTTGTTCATGGCAAGCTTCTTCTGCCCTGCGAACTTCTCCCTGCCCGCCTCGTTCAGCACGATGGCGGCGGCGAGGTACTGCCTCCTGTCCGCCATGGCGATGACCTTAACGTCCCCGACAAGACCCGTCTGGAGCAAGCGGTTCTCCACCTCCGTCAGGCTTATCCGCTTCTCCTCGATTTTGACGATGGAATCGGCCCGCCCCTTTAGCAGGAAGCGGCCGTCTTTCAGGATTTCCACCAGGTCGCTCGTGGCAAAGCCTTCCTGATTCTTTATATACGGTGAGACGATGACCAGGCAGCCATCCCCGTTCTTCCATATCCTCGCGTTGTCGAAGGGAGTCCACTCCAGACCGTTCCGGGACTGCCTCCAGGCTATGCCGCTCGTCTCCGTGGACCCGTAGACCTCAAGCGGCCAGAAGCCGAAGAGCAGGTCCGTCCTCGTGGCAAGCTCCGTGGTCAGGACTCCCCCGCTCGTAAAGATGAAGCTGTCCTTCATCGGCAGGCTGCTCTCCAAATCCACCGTCCGCTTGAGGAAGGCGGGCGTGGCTATGATCATGTACTTCTCGTCACCCAGGGACTCGAATTCCTCGGGGTACTCTATCCTCTTCCTCCTGAAAGGAACCCCGAGAGCGAAAGGCAGGCTTATCCCGAAGAGGAAGCCGTAGATGTGGTGCTGGCTGACCGTGGTGACGAGCTTGCGGGAAAGGAATTCCTCGCCCCACTTGGATATGATGAAGGCGTTGTCCAGCTCGAATTCCTCCATACGCTGGCTGACGGCCTTGGACTTGCCGGTACTGCCCGACGTGTACATGCGGATGTCCGTCTCCGCCGCCTCGAATGCCGGGGCATCGCGCAGCTCCTGCTCGGAGGGCGCCGCTGCCCCCTCAAGGATGCCGGGGACGGACAAGGCCCCCGCTGACGGCGGAACGGAGTCCTGGTCGGTCAGGAAGCCGGTCCCCGGCCCCTTTATCTCGGCGATGAATGACTCGGAGATGTTCTGTGTCAGCATGACGGTCTTCCTGCACTGAAGGAGGGCGACGAAGGTCACCAGGAAATACCAGTAGTCCTCGCAGTGCATGATCCAGCTCTCCTCGTCCTTCTGCCGTATGGCCGAGCGCATCCTGGCCGTGTCCGCGAGGAAATCCCTCCAGGTCTTGTAGCGGCCGTCGGACCAGCGGCCCTCGTAGCACAGGATGTGGCTGTCCGGGCGGGAGTCAGCCCTGAATTTTGAAATGTAGAACGTCTTCGGCATTTTTTTATCCACCTGCTTTCGGATGATATATTCTATGGCGAACAAAAGGCCCATCAGGACATAGGCTATGCCGCCGTTGTATACCGACCACACACGGTCTCCGCAGAAGAAGGCCGTATAGGCAGCCGTCCCCCCGTTCAGGACGAAGAAGACGCACCATGCCACGCAGACCTTGCGGCAATAGGACTCAATGCGCCTTTCCGCCAGGGAGCCCTTTATGCTCCTGTCCGCAAGGCATGCCAGGCGGAATATCACCGACGGCGGAAAGACGAGGCTCATGGAGAAAACCGCGAGCATGGCAATGTTCATCGCCAGGGGGTAGAGCCTCAGGAAAAGCATCTTGTCCGTCAGGAAGCACGCAAGCCCCACGGCGACAAGAAGGAGCGATGAGGCTAGCGGCCTCCAGTCAGCTTTGGCCCGCCCCCCTCCTCCGCCTATGAACAGGGCGGAGGCAAGCAGGATGACGCATAACGAAATGACCCGCACCGGCAGCCTCAGAATCACCAGAAGCACGAAGATGAGGACCGGGTACAGGACCGAGAGTATTACGAAGGGAACTTTCCGCCCGCCCTCGCTATGCCTGCGTGTAGGGGTAGAGGGCATCTACGATATCCTGAATGGTCCTTACCGTCTTGAAAGATTCCGGATTTATCTTGCCGGGAATGAACTCCCTTGACTTGCTCACCATATCCACGAAATCAATGGAATCCAGGTCCAGATCGTCCACCAGGAGGGTTCCGGGGGCAATCCTCGACTCCTCTATCTCAAATTCGCTGACAAGGATACCCTTCACCTTGGCATAAAGCTCTTCTTTGCTCATTTCGCGCCCCCCTCCTTCAGCTGCGAACCGATGTACGCGGCAAGGGCATTGACGGACGCAAAGTGCTCCTTGTTTTCCTTGCTCTCAGAGGAGAACTTCACGCCGAACCTCTTCTTGAGGGCGACACCAAGCTCCAGAGCGTCGATGGAATCCAGCCCCAGGCCCGCGCCAAAGAGGGGGGCCGCGTCGTCTATGTCCTCCGGCCCCATGTCCTCCAGCTCCAGTGCAGATATGATGACTTCCTTTATCTGACCGTTCAAATTCTCTTCCATAAAAATACACTCTAATGCAAGCATACCCAAATGTCAAGGACAACGCGCTGTTGAAAAAGCCGGGCCGTAATGCTATCATATCCGGCAGACATGGACAAGGCATACTTTTCGTCAGAGGCATATTCAGAGGACAGGATCCGCGCGGTGGACGCAAAGTTCGAGGCACAGAAGATAGCTTTCTCGCCCCTCACCTTCCAGGCTGTCAGGGCCCTGCTGGAGCTCGGCATCCTGCGTATAATCGAGGAGGCGGGGGCCAGCGGCCTCAGCACGGCGGACATAGCCGGCAAGGCGGGGATACAGGAATACGGGGCACGGGTCCTCTGCGAGGTTGCCCTGGGGATGGGAGTCCTGCGCTACGCCCCGGACGGCGAAGGGGAAGAAAGGCTCGTGCTCGGCAAGACCGGCTGGATGCTGCTGGAGGACGAGCTGACCCGCGTCAACTTCAACTTTGTCAACGACATCTGCTACAAGGGTGCGTTCGACCTCTGCGAGTCCGTGAGGAAGGGCAAGCCCGAGGGGCTCAAGAACTTCGGCGACCAGTGGACCACGATATACGAGGCCCTGTCCACCCTGCCCGACCGTGCCAGGAAGTCCTGGTTCGAATTCGACCACTTCTACTCGGACATAGCCTTTCCCGAAGCCCTGCCCGTCGTGTTCGCCCGGCATCCCAGACACATCGTGGACATCGGCGGGAACACGGCGAAGTGGGCAATCGCATGCTGCCGCTACGACAAGGACGTGAGGATTACCATCGTGGACCTTCCGGGGCAGACCAGGGTCGCCGAGGAACGGGCCGCCGCCGAGGGTCTCTCGGACCGCATCGGTACGCTTTCAGGCAACATCCTGTCCGGGGACACGAAGCTCCCCCAATCCCCCGGCGCGGTGTGGATGAGCCAGTTCCTGGACTGCTTCTCCCTGCCTCAGGTGACCAAGATTCTCTCCAAGGTCCGCGAATCCGCCGGGCCGGAGACCGACGTGTACGTGCTTGAGCCACTCTGGGACAAACAGCGCTTCGCCGCGAGCGCGTATGCGCTCCAGGCAACGTCGCTGTACTTCACATGCATGGCAAACGGCAACAGCAAGATGTACCGCTACGGGGAGCTGGTCGCTGCCGTCGAGGCCGCAGGATTCCAGCTGAAGACAGCCCACCACAACCTCGGATCCAACAGCTATTCGCTCCTGGTCTTCCACAAGTCTCCCCGGGGGGTATGACACGATGGAAGGAAGCGTATTCTGCTCGCGGCCCGCATGCTGGGCCCCTGGGCTGGAAAGTCCCGGGGACTGGCTCAGCTGGGCGGACGGCGGGAAAGCGATAGAAAAGAGCGGCGGCAACCCAACGCTTGAGTTCACATCCCCACTCTTCCGCCGCAGGCTCAGCCAGCTGTCCCGCATGACGGTACGGGTCGTGCATGACGCGCTGGAGATGACCGGATGCGGGGACATCAAGCAGTCCTTCATATCCCTGCGGGGAGAAATCACGCGTCAGCTCTCCATGGAAAAAGCCCTGATCACAGAGGAGACCGTGCTCCCGGCAGCCTTCTCCCTCTCCGTATTCAATGCCCCCATCGCGCTCGCCGCCATCGCATGCGGGCTCAGGAGCGGCTACTCGGCGATTTTCCCTGCGGGCGGAAGCTTCCATGACGGTCTTGTCACAGCGCTGTCACCCGTGCTCAGCGGCAGCACGGACAGAATCCTGCTCGTATACGGGGACGAGCTGGTCCCGGCGGAATATTCCGGGCTACATTCCCCGGACGACGAGCCCCTGGCCTTCGCCTGCGTGATGTCGGCGGAAGCCGGGGCAAACGGCTGCGACATTCCATGCAGGCTGGACCCGTACGACACGGCAAGCCCGGCATCGTTCCTGAAAAAGCTTCTAAGGGAGGTTTAGGGATGGACCAGACAGACGAGGCATGGCGATACAGCACGGCAGACCTGCCCCCCGCGAAAAACCCTCTCCTCTACGCATACCGCTGCATCCTGAAAGCCGCCACCATCATAGTGTTCGGGACGTCGGCTTTCCTGTTCGGCCTGATCCTCCTGCCCCTGCTCCGCCTTATGCTGCACCCCGCATGGCGGTTCAAGAAAGTCGCGCGGACAGTCACCCACCTGATGTTCAGGTTCTCACTCCTGGTGCTGCGAATCCTGGGAGGCATACGGCTTGATGTCCAAGGCAAGGAGACTCTCCGCAGCATGAAAGGAAAAATCCTTGTCGCGAACCACCCTTCCATACTGGACGGGGTTATCCTCATATCCCTCGTGCCGAACGCCGACTGCATCATGAGGGGCTCCCTCACCCATTCGGTCATGTCCGGGGTAGTCCGCCAGCTCTACATAGTCAACGACATGGGCTACGAGCAGCTTCTGCCCCACTGCAAGAAGTCGCTGGAGGAAGGGGCGAACATCATCATCTTCCCGGAAGGAACCCGCACGCCGCGCCACGGAACGAACAAATTCAAGCGGGGGGCCGCCCACATCGCGCATGACACGGGGGCCGACATTCAGGTGCTCTACATAGGGGGGAACGACAAGTACGGGCTGGGAAAGCACGACCCCTTCCTCTCATATAACCGGGAAGAAATCTACCACTACGACCTGCATCTCCTGCCCGCCATCCATGCGGCCGATTACGCGGACATGCCGGGCCAGATTGCGGCCCGGAGGATGACGGAAAAGATTCACGAGACGCTTGCCGCGGAAGCGCTCGCCCGCGACAACAGGATTCTCTGACAGAGGGAAAAATCAGGCACAAAAAAAGCCCCCGGCGAACCGGAGGCTCTGTAGTCGGGTAACCCGGATTCGAACCGGGGACCTCTACGTCCCGAACGTAGCGCGCTACCAGCTGCGCTATTACCCGAGGTTTGCGTAGCAAACCTCAATGACTTCCACTGCGTGGAAGTCACGGAAATTTCTACGCGGACTCCAACGACTTCCACTGCGTAGAAGTCGCGAAGAATGCTTCACAGACCTCAATGAAGCCCGGCAAAGCAAACCACAAGCACAATCCAATCCCTTCCGTGTGGTCAGAAAGGATTAAAAAAGCCCATTCGAAAGAATGGGCTTTAGACGGGAGCTACGGGGCTCGAACCCGTGATCTCCGGCGTGACAGGCCAGCGCGATAACCAACTTCGCTAAGCCCCCGTGTGAATATGACTATAGCAAGGATACGAAACTTTGTCAATAGCAAAACAAAATTTTTCACTATTTTTTCTCCCCGGCAGACCTTTTCCCAGATTTACAGGCACAGGAACCGTTACATTGCCGGAAACGTATGGAGCAGGGGCCAGAGGACGTAGGCCCCACCCGCCCGCAGAGCGACCGGGCTTATGAAGTCGCCCGCAGTTCCGCATCCTCCCCCAGCAACCCCTGCTCCTCAAGCAGCTGATTCAGGTAGTCGCTGTCAATGGCAGCGCGGCGCAGGTCGTCCACCCTCCCCTCGCTGAACATCCTGCTCATCAGCGTCTGGGCAGAAGCCAGTCCTTCGTTTCTGCCGTCCTTTATCATCTTTCCCAATACATCGTACATATTCGAACCTCCGCCATTAGTCTCAATCTCACGCGCAGCATTCTGCGCATCCTCGAATTTCCTGTTCCCGGACAGCACTAGCATCAGCTGGAGTACCTCGTGCACGTGCCGTATCGTCTCACGGGAGGGCTCATAGTCCTTGTTGACCCGCATCTGCACGAAGTAGTCCGCCCCATCGTAACTGACAACCCGCAGTGGGATGTCCGCGTCGACGGCAGTCTGGTTCTCAAGCCCGTAGAGACAGATGCGGATGTTCCCGTCCTGCCAGTACTTGGCGATGTCCCGCTCCTGCTCGTGCAGCCCGTCGTCCGCCTTGTACTGCGACAGGCGGGAAGTCTCCGACAGGGCATCCTCCCGCACGAGCGGCTTCCCGTCAAACAGGAGGACGTTCACGATGTCGGCGAAGACATCGTCGTACTCCTCAAGTCTCTTCTCCGCTATGTCCTGCTCAGCCATATACTACCACCCGGCAGGACCTTTGGCAAGGATGACGGCCCACGACGGACAGGCGGGCGGCGGGCACAAGCGTTCTGTGTTCTTTTGTATTGCTCATGCAGATACTATCTGTCAGTGATTACACGAAAATGCAATTTCGCGGGCAGAAAAGTGTTAAACGTCCGTAACACACACACGGCAAGCAGGGGCGTAGCCGTGTGCCCGGGCGGAGAATTTTACATGGTGTAAAACGTCCGTAACACACCCCCTGATACGTCCGTATCACACCCCCCTAAATGAGCAGGGAGACCAAAATGCTACCCGGAAAAGGGTAAACAATGAACTCCGCAGGGTATCACCGGGCGGTGCCAACCGGGCGTGTACGGCAGTCAGAACGAAAAGGAGCCCTTCCACAAGTCCGGAGTCCGTGGTATACTGTCCCCATAGACGCAAATATGCGCAAAGGAGCGTTCCTTATGCTGAAAGTCAAGAAGTCCCCTCTACTGCGGGCAGTGTTGCTGTGCGTGATTGCAGTCCTGTGCCCGCTCGCCCTTCTGTCCTGCCCGGGCAACGGCGAGGCGGCTGGCTCCCATGACGATGCCACCTATACCCCCGGAGGGAGAAATGGGGGGGCACTAACTCTAATACCAGTAACGAAATAACTGCGATAGACATCATAAATCTGACGGACAGCGGTAACTGGGACAAGCTCATCGCCATGCTGGGCGGCCCGGAGACTGGCGGCGGAAGCGGAGGAGTAGACCCGGACTCGACAAACCTGATTGCCTTTGACCCCGGCGACATCGGGCTGCCGGACGGAGGCTCGGTCACCCTGACCATCAGCGGCGACGTGGACTATGACGAGACTGC